>JAZDFP010000014.1:0-15135 GCA_043807745.1 Planctomycetota bacterium | reverse complement strand
CCTCTTTGGCTTGTAATTCCCCAAGTGCCAGGATTGCTCTTTTACGCACCCTTGCATCTGGATCAGATACTAACCTGATTATCTCCGGGATAGCCTCTTTGACTTGTAATCTCTCAAGTGTAGAGATTGTTTCTGCACGCCTACCTGCATCTGAATCTGATAATAACTTGATTATTTCCTGAATATCCTCTTTGGTTTGTAATTTCCCGATTGTCCAGATTGCTTGTGCACTCACCTTTGCATCTAAATCTGATAATAACTTGATTATTTCCGGGATAGCCTCTTTGGCTTGTAACCTCCCGAGTACCCAGATTGCGTCGTGACGCACCTCTGCATCTGAATCTGATAATAACCTGATTATTTCCGGGATAGCCTCTTTGGCTTGTAAGCCCCCGAGTACCCAGATTGCGCCGATACGCACCCTTTTATCTGAGTCCGATAATAATTTGGTAATCTCTGGGATAGCCTCTTTGGCTTGGAATTCCATGAGTGCATTAATTGCGCCGCTACGCACCCATTCTTCTGAGTCCGATAACAATTTGGTAATCTCCGGGATAGCCTCTCTGGCTTGTAATTCCATGAGTGCACGAATTGCGCTGCTACGCACACCTGCATCTGAATCTGATAATAACTTGGTTATCTCTGGTATAGCCTCTTTGACTTCTAAGTACCTGAGTACAGAGATTGCCTCTGCACGCACCTTTGCATCTGAATCTGATAATAACTTGATTATCTCCGGGATAGCCTCTTTGGCTCCTAAGCCCCCGAGTGCCTCGATTGCCCTTACACGCACCTTTGCATCTGAATCTGATAATAACTTGATTATCTCCGGGATAGCCTCTTTGGCTCCTAAGCGACTGAGTGCCTCGATTGCCCTTGCACGTATCCCTGCATCTGAATCTGATAAGAATTTGATTATCTCCGGGATAGCCTCTTTGCCTTGTAATTTCCCGAGTGCATTGATTGCGCTTGCACGCACCCTTGCATCTGAATCTGATAGAAACTTAATTATCTCCGGAATAGCCTCTTTGACTCTTAATTCCCCAAGTGCATCAATTACGATTACACGCACCCCTGCATCTGATAATAACTTGATTATTTCCTGAATATCATCTTTGGACACCTTTGTTTCAAGAATCCGAAGTATGTTCCAATAATCTTTATAATCGGTGCCTTTTAAATAGTTCAATGAATATATAATTATCTCTGCGGCAGTTCCTGCAAAACGACTTTCTAATAATAGTTCTATGGCTTTTTGGGCTTCCAGGTTCCTTAATAGTCCTTCAAGTTCAGGATATTCCTTAAACAAATCATGATACTTTTTCTTCCATCCTTCTATTTTTGAAGATAGCGCATCAATAGAACCTCCTGATTCATTAGTGATTGGTTTAGGTTGTTGGTCAATGGTTGGTTGAATGGTTTTAGCAGATGTGGCCGTTGTAGTTAAAGATGGAAATATCGGACTTATCTTTGGTTTAATTTGCACATTCTCATTTACCTTAGGTTTATCAGCAGGAATAGATATGGTTGATTTAGATGCTTTATTGTATATTACCAGACCTAAGATTAATAAAACAAATACCCCCGTTATTATAAATATCAGTTTTTTCATATTCCTTTCTTCTTTCTTTGTTAATTGGAATTAGTCATTTTACCTGTAAGACTTATGATACTAAAAATAGATTGCACATCAAGAAAAAGCCACAGATTATTTATACCTAACGGTATTCTATTTAATAGTATCCCGTAGGAATGACAATGTGTTCCCTAACGGGATCCAAGGGACAACGAGGATAAACCTCGTTGTCTACCAAAAACCTCGGTAGACAACGACCTTTACGGTCGTTGACCAGAATTTATGAATAATCCGGAATAAATATATCAGAAAATCAGTATTTTGTCTCCAGATTTGCTGAAAGTCTCAAGATTAAGATT
Source organism: Planctomycetota bacterium (assembly GCA_043807745.1). Lineage (GTDB taxonomy): Bacteria > Planctomycetota > MHYJ01 > JACQXL01 > JACQXL01 > JAZDFP01. The sequence goes on along the minus strand of JAZDFP010000014.1, from coordinate 13,200 downwards.
GACTCCGTTAGAAATTATTGATATAATTTGAGATTGTTGAAAGAGTAAATAATCTTATCTATAGTAATAATATTTAGAACTTATGCTTTTCCCTTTCGTCATTCCTGCGGAAGCAGGAATCCAGATAAGTATTGGATTCCCGTTTTCACGGGAATGACACCGCTTGGGATATTGGCTAATTTCTAAATACTTTCACTATATACTATTAATAAGGGTATAAATATATGTCAAATAGATTATTATATTTTATCGTAGCGTTAATATTTATTGCGGTTGGTGATATCTATGCTGAAAATATTCCGATACCCCGCCTTACTCATATCCCGATAAATCGGGATGCAGTTTGTTGTAGCGGGATAACCCGCCGTAATGCTCTCGTCCCAATATACATTGGGACTGCGAGCATAACGGACATAATTCATGAATTATTCGGGATAAAAGATGCACCTCCACCAGAGGCGGATCTGCCTCCAGCACAGGATAGCGGTAAAAAGACTACTTCCGATAAACAAACTGAGGAACAAAGCACTAAAGAAAAAGCCCTCCAGCAATATCGACTCAAACTTAAAGAGAATACTAATGATATAGAGACACATCGTATTTATCAGAACCTGATGCGTGAATCAGGCAGAAAAGATGAGGTGCAAAAGGAATATTCTGCTAAATTGCAAACAGAACCGCAGAATCCTTTATATCACTATCTTTACGGACGGCTTTTGGAAGGCAAGAACCTGGAAGATGCTTTTAATAAGGCATTAGAATTGGAAAAACAATCACCTAATCCTATTTTACGTTTCTGGATATATTATGGGCTGGGACAATTCTATAAGGATAGCCAAAAATACAAAGAGGCATTACAAAATCTGGATGCCGCATCTAAACTCAAGCCCGATTTGCTTGATATCCAACACCAGATGGCATTGGTATATTATGAAATGAATAATATCTCTGATGCATTGAATATCTGGGATAAATTACTAAAAATAGATGCCAACTATATTGATGCACGATTAGGAAAAGGAATTGTCTTTAAATCAAAAGGTGATTATGACAACGCTATTAAAGAGTTTGGGAATATTATCACACTATATGAATCATACTGGAAGGCATATGAACCTTTAATACAATGCTACCACGCTAAAAAAGATTATCAAAAGGGTGAGCAACTAAGAAATAAAATCAGGGAACTTTATAATAAAGCAGTAATGTGTCAGGAATTAATCGTCATTGATATCATTAACCTGAAAAAGGCAATAATCGTAGTTAAAGAATGGCTTAACACTTATCATCAACTTTGGGAATCAAAACCGTCACTCGTCGCTTATTCCGATTATTCCTTTGAGATTTATAAGGAAGGAATAGATAAAAAACCCGACGTAGTCTATACACTTTATAGGGTGTATAAAGTGCCTGGGATATCTTTAGAGTCAGTGCGATTAGAAAGAACCGAGATAACTAAAAAGAATACCGAACCAAAGCTGGAATTAATCCAGGAATATAAAACTATACCGGTTTATTTGGAATTATTAACACTAATTATGAACAGGGAGAAAGATAAATAGTCTGTGGCTAAGAATAAATTACGCAATATCAAATTGGTTATAGAATACGACGGCACTAATTATTGCGGCTGGCAGATACAGAAAAATGGACCCACAGTGCAGGAAACTATTACCAAGACCCTGACCAAAATCACCGGGCATAAAATAACCTTATACGGAGCCAGTAGAACCGATAGCGGCGTTCACTCCACAGGACAAACCGCTAATTTTATGACAGATTCAAGGTTAACACCCTATCAATTCCTCAGGGCTATCAATGACCATCTGCCTGATGATATTGTTATCCGCTCGGTAAAAGAGATGCCCAAATCATTTAATTCACGCTACGATGCCAAGAGCAAGATATACCGCTATACTATCCTAAATTCCATTATTCCCAATGCATTTGACAAGCATCTGTATTATTTTCTGCCTTACAGAACTTCAATAGACCGAATGAGAAAAGCAGCCCGATACCTGATTGGGAAGCATAATTTCAAGTCATTTGCCGCCAAATCATCGCAGAAAGAGGATTGTCATCGCAGGATATACTCTATCAAAATAACCAAGGATAAAGATTATATCTATATGGATATCAAAGGTAACGGGTTCCTATACAATATGGTAAGGACTATTGTGGGAACTTTATTATGGGTCAGTCAGGGTAAGATGCAACCCGAAGATATTAAGGATATTATCAAATCAGAGGATAGAAAAAAGGCAGGACCTACTGTCCCGTCAAAAGGACTCTGTCTTGTTAAAGTGAATTATGATGATTTGCCACAAAGACACAAAGGCACAAAGAATTCTTAGTGTCTTGGTGCCTTCGTGGCAGATTTATCTTTGAAATTCCATACAATAAATTATGAGTTATCTTGATATTATTTTTATCCTGGTATTGTCAGGGGGTACCGTTTTAGGAATAATCAGCGGTTTTTTCTGGCAGATAGTGAGAATTATTATCCTGATACTGACAGCCATAGTAAGTATCTATGTACAACAGCCGATAGCTAATTATCTGCTTCCACAAACCTCAGAACAAAATACACTAAAAATTATCCTTTATCTGTTTATCTTTACAGCTGTTTATCTAATATTATTTTTTATTACCTATTTGATAGAACAGGGGCTAAAAAAAGATAAACCGATGAGTCATATTAATCGAATCATGGGCGGGTTTTTAGGATTCCTTAAAACGGCTCTAATCTGCGGCATTATCCTAATCTGCATAATTATTTATCCGGTATCACCATTAGAACAAACCATTAAGGATTCTTTTATTTCGCCATATTTAGTTGTTTATACCACTAAAGCAGTATTTTTGATGCCGAATAAAACCAAACAGCAGTTAAATATTTTTATTGATAGATTATTGAAAAAGTAACCGGTTAGATAAGTAAATAAATTGATACGTATTAATTTATCACACCCGCCTGACCGGCCGTCAGTTCGGGCAGGTTATTTATTTATCAACTTGATTTGGTGTATTATATTTATTGACAAATAGATAATAAGTTTAGTATACTAAAAAGAGAATAAGTAATATTTTCAACTTAATACCTTAAGTTACTATGCCCGAACAAGAAGAACAACAAACATCAATAATAGGCGATTTTGAAGTTTATAAAGAGCAATTATTAGGCAAAGGCGCCTGGGGGGAAGTCTATAGGGGTCGCCAGATTTCTTTGGAACGACCGGTTGCTGTTAAGATTCTCAAGAAAGACCTTTCTCTTGACGAAGAATTCGTCCGGAGATTTATGCGTGAGGCAAAATGTATCGCTCAATTGGTAGATGAAAATATTATCCAGGTTTATGGGGCGGGAAAATACGAGGAAGCATATTATTTCGCAATGGAGTTCGTTCAGGGCACACCTCTTCAGAAGTTTCTTGACCGCGATCGTAAATTCTTGCCCGATGAGATTATTTACATAGGAATGTGCGTTGCCAAGGCACTCAAAGCCGCATGGGAAAGCCCGGCCCAAATCGTCCACCGCGATATCAAACCATCCAATATTATGATTTCATTCACCAGTTCGTTAATATCAGCTCATCGTAAAGAAGGCGTTAGCGAAAGCCTTGCCTTTCTGGATGTTGATATCAAAGAATCACGGGTAAAAGTCATGGATTTTGGATTGGCTAAAGCAGCAACATCATCTGGTAAGGATGCTACAATGGTAGGCACAATCATCGGCACACCTAAATATATTTCTCCAGAACAAGGTTTAGGAAACCCTGCTGATATCCGTTCTGATATTTACTCATTAGGAATTGTTCTGTACGAATTATCCACAGGAAGAATTCCTTTTACCAGCGATAGTGCGGTAAGTTTAGTAAGACATCATATTTATGATACGGCAATGCCACCGAGAGATTTTAATCCAGACCTGCCAGCTGATTTAGAGTCAGTCATTATGAAATGCATCCAGAAAGACCCGAATCATCGCTATGGTAACCCATCTGAATTATTGGCAGATTTAGAGGCATTACGACGGTCAACAACACCATTATACGCCACCCAAACAATGGCAAATATGGGCGCAACGATTATAGCACGCCCCAAAGAAACTAAATCTAATAAAATATCTTTATTTATTATCTCAACAACTGTCGCTGTTATTTGTATTGCGGCTATAATCTGGTTGGTTTTTGTATATCTGCCTAAAAAAGATAATAATACACCTGCCCCACCACTCGCACAGCCAAATGCAGCTGTATCATCAACTGCAATAACTGAGAATCCACCCCCTATAGAACCTCCGCCACCAACCGAAGACCCGGTAAAGAAATTAGAAAACCTTTGCGTATTTATAGAACAATGTATCAGTAGTGGCAGCGCGACTAATTTAGAGCAAGCAGACAGGAAATTGGTAGAAGCCAAAAGCATAGATGCTAATAATGAACAAGTCAAACTATTAGAAATACTATTGAAACAGAAAAATAATGAGCTTTTGACAGAAAGTGACAGAAAGAAACGAGATGATGACTATAATAAATTTCTGATGATGGGTAAAGAAGCAAATACAAAAAGAGATTGGAAATCTGCATTACAATCATTCTATGATGCTCAAGCAAAAAACAATACACCAGCGGTTGAAGACGAAATACAAAAAGTTACCAGTATTATCAAACTTCAAGAACAATATGATAGCATTCTGGATAAAGCTCATAAGTCAGAAGATACAGGAAATTATGAAGAGGCAATAAGAATGTATGAACAATTAACTAAATTATTCTCTCAAGTTAAAGATTTTTATATCAAAGAACCAACGCCTCCAAGAGAATCTATTAAGGAATGCCAGAAGAGATTAGATGAGAAGAAATATCAAAGGTTATTAAATGAAGGCGAACAACTATTGAAAGATAAAAAGTACAATTCGGCAGAAGAGAAATTCAAGCAAGCACAAGGAATCAAACCAAATGAACAGGTAATTTCGGATAAACTTAATGAAATCAAGAAACAACTTCAGCCTAATATGGTTTTTATTGAAGAAAGTAATTTTATAATGGGCGAAAAAGGTAAAACAGCAAAGGAAGTGTCAGTATCTTCTTTCTTTATAGATATATATGAAGTAACTAATGAAGAATATAAGAAATTTTATGATTATATTAAATCTACAAAAGACCATAAGACATATTGCCATAAGAATGAAAAACAGAATGAAAAACGTGACAAGAATCATCTACCGGAATTTTGGAATAATGATACATTTAAACAAGCAGAAGCAAATTTCCCAGTAGTAGGAGTAGATTGGTATGATGCTTATGCGTATGCTTCTTGGGCTGGTAAAAGATTACCTACTTCTAAGGAATGGGAAAAAGCAGCTCGCGGACTAGATGGCCGAAGAATATATCCGGGAGGATGGAAAGAACGAACTGAAATCAAAGCAAATATTAAAGGAGTGGGTCCTGGTAGTTTAACTGCCGTTGGTTCTTGGCCACAGGATATCAGTCCTTATAGATGCTATGATATGACCGGTAATGTTTCAGAATGGACTTCAGATTGTTCGGATAAAGGTAAAATTGTTGTTCGTGGAGGTGATTATAAAACATCGCCTTCACCTGTTTATAAAATAGATGATGGGTTAATAAATGATAGATTTAACTATCTCGGATTCCGTTGTGTTAAACCAATAAAATAAAATTCAACCAAACGACTTAACAGTCTAATTTTAATCTTTATAAATTATGAGGAGGATTGACTCAATGACAAAAAATATAATAGTAGTACTTATACTATCACTAATTATAGGGTATAATGGCTTGGTAATAAGTGAGAACGGTAAAACTCCTAATCATTCAACTGCCCCAATAAGCCCGACACCATCTGCACCAACAATAATCCAACAAACTCCGATAACACCTTCATCCGCGATAACACCAACCCCATTAACTAACATTGAAAAACCACTATCGAAAGATGGCATTACAGAAAAAGAAATCAGCGATTTAATAAATGAATTATCTCAAGATGACCCCTTAATTATGAACGAAGCAAGAAATGAACTTATAGAAATAGGTAAACCTGCTATTTCTTTACTGCATAAAACATTAGAAAAGTCTAAACCAGATGTTCGGTATTTGATATGTGAAATTCTCGGAGAAATCCGTGATGAGCATTCAATTGAAGTATTGGTAAAACTACTTCAAGATAAGGAAGAATATACTGCAAGTATTGCTTCAGCCGCGGCTCGTAGTTTAAAAAATTTCGCTGACATCTCGGTCATTCCACAACTAATGCAAGTAATTACTTCTACAGATATAGAACTTCGTTATGAATCTATTAAAACACTCAGTACGTTGCGCGCCTATCAGGCTCTCCCTTTAATTCGTCAAATGATTACTAATACGGCTAAAACTTTCCTCGGTTATTATGTAAAAACCGCGGCGATTCAAGCCATTGGTAAGTTAAAAGATACCTATTCAGTTAAACAACTTATTCCCCTGCTGAAAAATACAGATATTGAACCAGCAACTGATGAACCATTCGTTAAATATGTCATCAAATCCCTAGAACAAATTACTAACTTCCAAACAGGAAGTTTCTCAAGAAACGATGATAAGAAAAAAGAGCAGGTCATAAAGAAATGGGAAGAATGGTGGGAAAAAAACAAGAAGGATTATGACTAATCTGATTTTTTTATCTTTTTGATATTTCCTAATAACCCTCTAAAAAGTTGATAGCAAAATTACCATGGGAGAAATAAAAATACTTACTCTTATAGTGATTCTGCTAACGGTAAGCTTAGGTCCTTCTTTCGTTATCGGGATGGTAGGCTATGCAAGTATCCAAGCATTAGGACGTAATCCATCAGCCGCCCCTAAGATTCAATTAGCAATGTTAATGGCTTTTATTTTTGCCACAGCCATTGCATTTATCACACTTCTTGTAGTCTTTAATTTGTTTAAATAAATATATATTATGGAATTAGAAATCGTTATTCCTTTAGTTATCGGTTTTGTAATCGTATCAGGTATTTTAGCATTTATTTTAAAAACGGTTTTATCCAGCCAGTCTAATACGGCTATAGAAAAAATCAAACGACTTAATCAAGAAAATCTTCAGCGTGAAATGGAATTGAAAAAGAAATTAGAAGAGGCAGAACAGCTGTACCAAAAACGTATTACCGAAGCATCAGAAGAAAGTATAAGAATAAAAGAAAAAATGGAACAGGAAATATTAGATATAAGAAACAAGGTTCTTACGGCGGCTGAACGAGAAAAAGAGGATATTTTATCTGATGCCCGCGAGGAAATTGATGATTTAAAAAGAAACCTATTTCGTTCGGTAAATACAAAAGCTCTAGACATTACCGAACAGATTATAAATAAATTCTTTTCCGGTTTAGATGGGAACGAGAAAGTGCTCACTGAACTTCATTCACATCTTATTGATGAAGCATTAAAACAAATCAAATCTATAAAAAAAGAAACCCTCTCATCTGCATTAGCAGAATCAAAGGAAATCGAGGTGTCATCCGAATTAACGATAACACCTTATCAGAAACAAATTATCACTCAAATATTTTCTGAAATAGCTGCAAAACCCATAAAAATAGTAGAAAAAACATCTCCTGTTAAATCTCTTGCTGGAATCTCCATTAGACTTGGAAATTTAGTTATAGATGCAACACTTAAAAATAACATCCAACAAATTCTTTCGAAACTTCCAACAAACATATCAAACAAGGAAAATCAAAATATCACATAACCTAACATATGGATAATTTGCAATACAATTCTAACAGCAAAGCAACTGAAAATACTACCGCGACTGATAATCATGATATCAAGTCAACTTCAGTCGAAGTAAAAGAAATAGGGGTAGTCAAAGATGTGCGTCGTGGAATTGCCCGTATAAAAGGATTACCTTCTTGTATTAATTTTCAGATGGTGCATTTCCCTTCAGGTGCTAAAGGAATTGTTATGGGATTTACCGAACAAGAAGTTTTAGCTCTGGTAATGGGTGATGAAACATCGGTGAAATCAAATGATGAAGTTGTGAGTAAAATAGAACCATTTCGAGTACCGGTAGGTTACGGTTATTTAGGCCGGGTCATAAATGCACTTGCAGAACCGATTGACAATAAAAATGCTATAAAACCTGATGATTTTTATCCTGTATTTCGTGAAGCAACTATGGTGATTGACCGTGTCCCTGTGGATACTCCTTTAGAAACAGGAATTAAAATAATTGACCTTGTTATACCGATAGGTAAAGGACAAAGAGAACTTATCATCGGAGACCGGATGACCGGCAAATCTACTCTGGCAATAGATACAATTATCAATCAAAAGGATAAAAATGTCATTTGTATTTATTGCTGCATTGGGCGTAGTCAAGCTTCCCTACTTAAAACTGTTCAATTATTTCAGGAACATCGGGCATTAGATTATACAATAATAGTATCCGCTACTGGAGCTGATTCGGCTAATGCTCAATATCTTGCAGCCTATACGGCTTGTGCCATGGGTGAATATTTTATGTTTTCTGGTCGTGATGTCTTTATTGCTTTTGATGATTTAACCCGTCATGCATGGGCGTATCGACAGATTGCATTACTTCTGGAAAGAGCACCTGGTCGTGAAGCCTATCCAGGTGATATATTTTATATCCATTCTCAATTGATGGAACGCGCGGGTAGATTAAAACCAGATTTAGGTAACGGCTCAATGACCTTTCTTCCTATAATTGAAACAATCCAGGGAGATTTTACCGGTTACATCCCCACCAACTTAATTTCTATTACCGATGGCCAAATTTATCTTTCCACCTCATTGTTCTACGAAGGTTTTAAGCCTGCGATTGATATGGGATTAAGTATTTCTCGTGTGGGAAGCAAAGCTCAACATCTTATAATTAAAGACGTATCAAAAATGCTTCGTTTAGAATATATACAATACCGCGAACTACTCAAACTAACACGACTGCGCACAAGATATTCACCAGAAGTAGAAACTAAATTAAAGAGAGGACAGATACTAACTGTTCTATTCGCTCAAGATAAACATAAACCTTTAGCCATGGAAGAAGAGGCAATTCTCTTCTATGCTTACAGGATACATATTCTGGATTTGATGACAATAGAAGAAGTTTTATTCTTTAAGTCGCATATTATAGATTTCTTGAAACGAAATTATGCTGATTTGATAGCAAGCATAAAAGATACTAAAAAATTATTACCGGATGTAACCGAAAAATTAGATAAAGCATTTATGGAATTTTTCAAGCGTAAGTAAATCCGATTATGAAACCTATTTCCGAACTAAAAAAAGAATTACTTTTTAACCGTGAGATGAATGAACTAATGGACATACTTAAAAAAACTGCGATTTTTGAATTCCAGTCATTATTTAATAGACGCAAAACTAAAGAAGTTCAGAATAAATATCTTCTTCTGCTGGAAGATTCTTTAAAATTCCTGCCAAAAGAAGTTCAACATCCTTTCTTAAACAATCCTCTTGACAAAGTTATTCTGATTTTAATCACTTCTGATATGGGATTTATCGGGGGATTAAATGTTGAGGTTGTTGAATCGGGATTAAGACAAATCCGTAAAAATAATGAGTTACATCTCTTAGTACTCGGCGAAAAAGGTTATTTATACTTACAAGAAAAAGGATATGATTTTGATTTTCTTAAAGGTATTGAAACTGATATGAATTTCTCATTAGCTGAAAAATTACGAGATTATATATATGCCAGTTGCTGGAAATATAGTATCGGAAGAGTGGTAATCAGTTTTCCTAAATTTATCTCTTTTGCCAGACAGGAAATAGAAACAACTACATTGGTACCTTGTGGATATCTTTTTGAAAGTAGTCGTGATGAAAAGGAAAATCATACAACTCAAACAATTTGTAAACATGAGAAAAAAGAGCAACAATTTATATTCGAGCCTTCGTCTCAAAGAGTTTTAGATTATCTCCTTAAAACATATTTATCTTATAAAATTTATGATATTTTCTGGCAGGCAAAATTATCAGAATTTGCCGCAAGAAGTATGCATTTAGACGGTTCCATGCAAGAATTACAGGAAGCAAAAAAAGGCATCCAGTCGCAATATTTTCGCAGTAAACATGAAATTACTGATAGAACTATACGCGATATTTTCGGTGGAAGAATATCAACTTTAAGAAAAACTCGTAACGTACAATTATAAAAAAACCGATTTAATTATTATATGTTAGCAGGTAAAATTATTGCGGTTCAAGGACCAGTGGTCGATGTAAAATGTCCCGAAGATATACCGCTTCCATCTATCTATGAATTAATGTTTACCACAACCTATGATAATCGTAGAATACCTTTGGAAGTAGTTGAACATCCGGGCGGTAATATCGCTCGTTGTATTGCTCTGGCACAAACACATGACCTTCAACGAAATAGTTCTGTAGAGTTAACTAAAAAACCCATTATGATCCCGGTTGGCAATGAAATTTTCGGCCGTCTGATGAATGTTCTCGGTGAACCTATCGACCAGAAAGGGGGAATTAAATCGCAGAAATACATCCCCATTCATACACTGCCACACCTTTCCGTTAAACTTAGAAAACAGGCATTAAAATATGAAGTTATGGAAACAGGGATGAAGATAATAGACCTTCTTTTTCCTCTTGTTAAAGGAACCAAAACCGGACTTTTGGGAGGTGCCGGATTAGGCAAAACAATTCTGGTCATGGAAATCATTCATAATATCGTGGAAAAATCAAAAGGTGTCACCATATTTACAGGTGTAGGCGAACGTGTCCGAGAAGGAAATGAACTCTATTATGAATTCCTTGAACGCAAGATGTTAGATAAGGTTATTTTAGTCTTTGGCCAGATGAATGAATCTCCCGGTGCTCGTTTTGAAGTTGCCCAGACCGGTGTAACAATCGCTGAACATTTCCTTGAAGAAGGCAGAGATGTCCTTCTCTTTGTTGATAATGTATTCAGGTTTGTTCAGGCTGGCAGTGAGATTTCCACGCTACTCGGTAGAACTCCATCGGAAACCGGCTATCAACCCACATTGCTTGCTGAGATGAGTGCATTCCAAGAACGAATTCGCTCTACTTCTCAGGGATCTATTACCGCTATAGAGGCTGTTTATATACCGGCTGACGACCTTTCAGACCCGGCAGTTGTCTCTACCTTCGGCTATCTTAATTCAATAATCGTTCTCTCAAGAGAAAAAGTGCAGGCTGGTTTTTATCCAGCCATTGACCCTCTGGTTTCTTCATCATTCTCTCTTGACCCTGATATTGTTGGACAAGAACATTATAATGTTGCCATGGAAGTACTAAAAATGTTCAATAAATATGAAGAATTAAAACGAATCGTTGCAGTAATTGGCGTAGAGGAAATTTCCAAAGAAGACCGCATGGTTTATGAACGAGCCAGAAAACTGCAAAATTTCCTGACCCAGCCGTTTTTTACAGGTGAACTCTATACGGGTAAAAAAGGAGAATATGTAACGATGGGAAAAACATTAGAAGGCTGTCAAAAGATATGCTCCGGTGAACTTGATAAACGTTCAGTTGATAGTTTTTATATGATTGGCGCAATTTCATAAATAGTTGTAGATTACTCTTGACTGACATAATTCTGTTTTACATATTCATATCAAGAAGGAGACTATATGGTTAAAAATGAAAATATCCTCGCTGAAATACTGATTAAAAAAGGCATTATTACTACTCAAGGCCTTGAACAGGTCCAAGAGATAAAAGATAAAACTTATAGCAGATTGATACCAACTATCATCAGTTGTAATTTAGCAAAAGAAGATGTTATTATCAAAGCTTTTTCTGAAGAGCTGAAACTTCCCATCATTAAACTCCGTGATATTACAATAGATGCAAATGTCATTAAAAGAATACCGGTACGTTTTGCAGCTTACTATCGATTTATACCCATTAACCTCATATCTCCCCCACCTGACGCAAGTGGTAAAGTTAATGAAAAACTGACTATTGCTGTCTCTTGTCCAATGGACATCAGAATGAGAGACGAATTAAGACTTCAATTAGGCTGTGAAATAGAAATGGCTTTAACTACTTCTGATGAAATAATTCAATCGATAAAAAAATATTACGGGTTTGCCGCTGATACGATTGAAAAAATGTCTCGTTACGGCGTAGATAATTTAACGGATTCATCCATTGCTCAGGCTGATGAAAAAGTTCAAGACATAGAAATGGCTGAAAAAACAGAGGATGCATCAGTTATCAAATTGGTGAACCAGATAATGTTAGAGGCACATACAAAAAGAGCAACAGATATCCATATTGAGCCTTATCGTGGTAAAATCAAACTGCGTTATCGCGTTGATGGTATTCTTTATAATATGAATATACCACCAACGATGAAAAAATTCTATCCCTCCATCCTCTCACGCATAAAAATAATGTCTAACCTGAATATCGTGGAAAGAAGACTACCGCAGGATGGCCGTTGTGTCGTAAAAACAGAGAAAGAAACATTTGATATGCGTGTTTCTATCATCCCGACACCCTGGGGTGAAAGTATCGTTATCAGACTCTTACCAACTAAGATGTTATTTTCTCTATCAGATTTAGGATTAGAACCTAATGAAGTAACAACCTTAAATAGGCTTATAGATAAACCACACGGCATTATATTTGTTACCGGACCAACCGGCAGCGGAAAATCAACCACGCTTTATGCCTGTTTACAAAAACTCAATACCCAGGATGTAAAAATCCTTACCATTGAAGACCCGATTGAATATGAATTAGAAGGCATCACGCAAATACAAGTAATGCCCGACATCGGATTGACTTTCGCAAGAGGATTACGCAGTATGCTCAGGCATGACCCCGATATTATGATGGTTGGTGAAGTCCGTGATTTTGAAACAGCCGAAATTACTATCAGAATTGCCTTAACCGGCCATTTAATATTTTCTACACTCCATACTAATGATGCGGCAAGCTCGATTACTCGTTTGATAGATATGGGAATTGAACCTTACCTGATTTCTTCATCAGTTGAAGCATTTATTGCCCAAAGACTGGTTCGCACTATTTGCCCGGACTGCAAAGAAGAGGATTTAATGATCCCTTTTGAATTACTCAAAAGAGAATTCAATCTCCCGGACAATGCTGATAAAAAATCATATAAGATTTACAAGGGTAAAGGATGTGATAACTGTAATTT
>JAZDFP010000013.1:0-5427 GCA_043807745.1 Planctomycetota bacterium | reverse complement strand
AAGGTAACCCCTTCCACCAGCAGGCAAAAGCATCGCAAGGCAGAATTTGTAAGAGAAAGGCGCATACGAGAAAAAGACATAAACTTTTATTCTTTATCCATTGCATTTTACTTCCCCTTATTTTTAATATACACCGGCAAGGTAGTTATGCCGTAATGGTCGGCAAAACCTGCCAGGTTTATCACAATTAAATGTTCCCCTTCATTAATACCTTGGGGGTTAAAAATCCAGGTATAAGGCGTGTATCCCTCAAGTTCCCCATGTATGAATACGTCATCAATAAATATATGCAGGCTGTAACGCTCCGCGTTAAACCATATCTTGTCCTTCTCCGAAACGCTGATTTCTATAGGCGTTTCCCCTTTGATAATAACTACGCCGTCTCTGTTTCTGGGAGTCCCTTTGGGAAGCCGTATATTCATTGCCGGGCTATGGCAAAATTCCCTCGGATGGGCTTTGTGCATCTGGTTTACCTGGAGATTCGGAAGATGCCTGCCAACTAAATTCTCGGATAAAGGCAATATATCGGCCATCTGAATATTCTGGCGGTATTCATTTCCCGCGGTAAAATAATTAAAGGTAAAAACAAGGTCATCCCTGCCGGTCAATTTCACCCTCCCCTTTGAAGAATCCATTCCATCCCAGCTTTCCTGATGTTTACCAATGCCTCTTTCATCCCAATCAATAATTGTGCGGTATAACGCCCCGTCGGCAATACCTATTCTTATCCTCACCCGTGCCGGTAGAGAAAGTTCGTAAGACACGACACCGGTACTTTTATCAAACGCAATGTTTTTTACCACGGGCTTATTTTCTTCGCTTGTTTCCTGTTTAGTTTGCTCTTTTTTCTCTTGAGAAAAACAGGGCGCTTTGCCGAAGTTGCCTATCAGGAGTAAAATTGCCAGTATTTTTATTGAATAAGCGAGCATTTTGTATAAACTGATAATCCTAGTTTGTCATTTTTGTCGCCTGTAATGCGCGTCCGTTCTTTTCCTTCGGTATCCATACGCCAAACTTGCATACTACCGTCCCTATCGGATAAAAAGTATATGCTTCTTCCATCCGACGTAACCTGCGGCATTATATCGCAGGCGGGATTCTGGGTCAAGTTACGTTTATTGCTGCCGAATTTATCCATTATCCAGATATCATAGTTTGCGCACTCATTCGAGGCATACACGATACTCTGGCCATCAGGAGTATAGGCCGCCTCCATATCATAATCGTAAGGGCCGTTATCGGTTACCTGAACAATATCTTTTGTTTTCAGGTCCAGCCTGCGGATTTCCTGCCCGTAAAGTTCCGGGCCGTCGGTAAAAATAAGCGAATTACCGTCCGGGGAATAACAAGGGTCAAATTGAAGCCAGGGGCGGCTGACAATTTTATTCAGTTTCAAAGACTCCAAATCTACTTCCCAGAGTTCCGTATCACCATGATAGATGTCCTGATAGGAAACAAAAACTATTTTCTTGCCGTTAATTGCCCAGCGTGGATAATAAACGGATATAGATAAAGGAATTCTATGTCCGTTCTTTCCGTTAGAATTTATTACCCAAAGTTCACCCTGATTGGTTACGAAGGCAATTTTTTCGCCGTCAGGAGAAAATACGGGATAACGTTTATCTACAAGTGTTTTAGTTATCTGACGGAGATGTGAACCGCCCAAATCCGCTGTCCAGAGCTGCCAATAACCTTTCCGGCGTTGACAAAAGGCAATTTTACCCGTTTTTACCTCTCCCTTGGTTTTAACAATTGGTAAATTTTCTTTTTCTAACTCTATGCGAATAAGCAGATTCTTATAAGCAACACAAGAGTGATCCCCTGCCCAAACATTCAGAGTCAAAAGGTGTTTTACCCCTTGTTCTGCCCTTAAGTCGAATTCAAGCGTGCAGGGAAGCCCCTTGGCGCGTTCCAGTTTGATTAATTGATTATCTAAAAACACCATCGCCTTTATTCCCTGATTGTTAAACCATTCTTTTGCAACGGGATCAACAATATCAAGGATTAGAGATAAAGATTTTCTTTTTATTGTTACTATTCCTCCTTGAGAAATATCCTGCGGTAACTCTACTTTTAAGACGGAATCTTTCTTGGACCGGGGAAGCGTATCGATACAGAAATGTATTTTCCCGAATTCAGCAAAATCAATCATACCGGATTCATCTTTGCCGTCCCA
Source organism: Planctomycetota bacterium (assembly GCA_043807745.1). GTDB lineage: Bacteria > Planctomycetota > MHYJ01 > JACQXL01 > JACQXL01 > JAZDFP01. The sequence continues at coordinate 3,251 of JAZDFP010000013.1, read as the reverse complement.
GATTTCCTCGTTTTTACCCGTTTTTCTTGTTTCAAGATTCACCAGGGTCCGGTATATCGGGCCCTGCAGCGAACCGGCGTGAATTTTAACCGTGGAATCTCTGTGTATGGTATACCCGAGAGTCTTTTTATCCCTATCCCAACGAATATCTTCTACGGGTTCCTGAGCAAAACAAGGATTCAAGATAAGGATTAGAAAAAGAAAAAAGATAAAAATTTTCATTTTATTATAGAGATATTAATCTTCTTCTGACAGTGATTATTTTTAATCAAAGTAGTTGCGCAAAGTTCAGCGATGCCCTCTTTGATTGCCTTAAGTGTTAATGATGTTTTATCTGAAGATACCTTTTCAAGCAACGTTTTATCAAACTCCCACCAGATTTTATCTTCCACGGCTGCATTTGATACCGAATCGCCTTCTTGGGCATATCCGCTTACTTTAAAAGTAACGCTATCATTAAGTTTCATCTCATATTGATTGGCCTCATTATGGGGAGTAATATCTATAAAATATTCTGAGCTCACACAAAGCGAAAAACCAATAAAAGCCAGAATACACATTTTCTTACCCACAGTGTTCCTCCTTTATTATTATATATCCTTGCATATTTAAAGCTACATTATCAGTTGCTGACCACGACGGGAAAATTTCAATTAGATGTCGCTTTCTTGATGCAAGCCTATATAGTATCACCAGGGATCGGTTTTATTACGCTTTATGACGTCAATTGAAATGTTGCCGTTTCTCACTGTTGAGCTGCCATTCGCATTAAGTTCTACTCTGATAATATAATCGTCGGCATCTGAAACCAATTTACCGTCTGCGTCCCTGCCGTCCCAGGAAACCGTATATGTGCCGGCGGCATGCGGTTGATTATCAATTAATTTCTTTATAAAAACCGCGGCCGGCTTTAGGATTGTAATAGTAACGTTTCCTTCTACAGGAATAGTATAGGAGATGTTTACTGTCTCTCCATAAGAAGGTATAATTGCATACGCGTCTGAATACACGCTTACCTCAGGAATCTTCGGGCTGATTACCATAATTGTATTTTCAGGCAAATTATAGGAATAGTAAGCCACGATCAGAGGAAAATTTAGCGTGCAATAATCAAGGATTCTGCCGTTTCTGTCTCGACCATCCCAATAATAAACATGAGAACCTGCAGGCAGAAGTTTATTAAACATTACCCATTGTTCAGAGGAATAGTTTTCATGCTGTCCAATTCCTAAAGAAAATAAGGAATTTTCCAAAAGTGTAAATCTTATCTCGCATAACTCATTGTTATAAGGATTGAAGTTTGGGGTAACCGTAAAATCAGAAACATAATTCCCATTATAACCTCCGGAAGACTGATAATAGCTTTCACTTACACCTGTATGAGCCTCAATAGTTATGGTATATCCGCCTTCCTGAACAATATTAGCTAAATTATTTCTACCATCCCAGATTTCAGAATTCTGGCCTTGAGAACGAGAAGCTGAATTTATAAGTGTTCTTATCAGATTATTATCCAAATCGTATATCCTAATAGTGATAGCCGCATCTCTATCAATGGCGTAAGATATAGTTACTGTCTCATTATTTGATGGGTTAAAGGAAGATGGATTGATAGAGACATTATCAATTTTAATGTTATCCAGGGTCACGCATATTTTAGTCGTGGAAATATTTCCTGCTTTATCCTCGGCAGATAACCTCAAAGAATAAGTTCCATTGACTAAATTCTTTGTATTCCAAATTCCTAAAGTATCGTCATTTACTGGCTCTGACTCCCAGAGTTGAGGGATTATTGTCCAAGCCCAAGATTCAGGCGATTCACCCTGGCCATATTCTAATTGATAAGATGCTAAATATTCATCATTCGCAGAGCCTTTAATAGTTACTTCACCTGATACAGTGGCATCATAAAAGGGTGAAGATATGCTTACATTTGGTGGAGTATTATCTAAAGTAATCATTCCTGTTACTGAAGGAGCAATAGAGCCATGTGCCTGTGCGTCTATTTGATAAGTGTAAATTCCATCTCCTACAAGAACATCTCCAGAATCTTTTCCATCCCAAATTTGAGAAAGAGAACTTCCTGTGCCTGTGAAAGTTATTATTGTGTTTGCCTGGGAATCCTTAATAGTGACTGTCCAGGAGACTTCTTTGGAAAATTCAGCGGTAATAGTGTTAGTGTCATTGATATTATCACTGTTAGGTGAAAAATGATCAGGTGAATCAGAGAAACTTCTAACCCAAACGTCACTAAGTGTTACTTTCAGGCTATACGATGAGGTGGAACTTCTCCCTGATGAAGCATCAGAGACTTGCAGATAATAGTCTCCTGAGCCAGGTAATTCACTGTTAAGGATTAAGTCTTGATCTGGAGAACCAACCAGATCCAATAGAGGATTATAAGTAGAATCATAGATGGAAATCACTGGGATTATATTAGCAGGAACATTGGCCATATTTACAGTAAGCATACCCTGGGTATCTGCATGAATCTTATAGTAGTCAATGTCTCCGGCCGTAAATATCGTCGCCTGGATACTATCGCCTATTTGAATAGAACTAGCATGCTCAAAGTCATTGTTCGGTTCATAGGCATCAGCGGCTGAAATAAAAGTAGCTCTTAAATTATACGGTGAGGTAGAAGAACTACTCCCTGAAGCATCATAGACCTGCAGATAATAGTCTCCTGAACCAGGTAATTCACTGTTAAAGATTAAATCTTGACCTGGAGAACCAACCACCAGATCCAATAGAGGGTTATAAGCAGAATCATAGATGGAAATCACTGGGATTATATTAGAAGGGACATTGGTCATATTTACCGTAAGCATACCCTGGGTATCTGTATGAATCTTATAGTAGTCAAGGTCGCCAGTATTAAATATCGTCGCCTGGATACTGTCTCCTATATTAATACTTGCAGCATGCTCAAAGTCATTGTTTGGTTCATAGGCATCAGCGGCTGAAATAAAAGTAGTTCTTAAATTATACGGTGAGGTGGAGGAGCTATTTCCTGAAGCATCAGAAACTTGCAGATAATAGTCTCCTGAGTTAGGTAATTCACTGTTAAGGATTAAATCTTGACCTGGAGAACCAACCACCTGATCCAATAGAGGGTTATAAGCAGAATCATAGATGGAAATCACTGGGATTATATTAGAAGGAATATTGGCCATATTTACAGTAAGCATACCCTGGGTATCTGCATGAATCTTATAGTAGTCAATGTCGCCGGCCGTAAATATCGTCGC
>JAZDFP010000012.1:0-4367 GCA_043807745.1 Planctomycetota bacterium | reverse complement strand
ATTTTTTAAATCATCAGCTATTGAGAGAGCGCTCACTGAATCAGTGGCGCCACCATCAGTTAAAAATATAACTATCTTATTGTCATATTCTACTGCTGCGCTATAAAAAGCTTCCACAGCTCTGCGTAGTGGCGGCTCATGAAAAGTACCGCCCAGAGAAGTATAGGCATTAACCCATTCTTTTATTTTTATACCGAGATTTGGGTCTAGGCCATCTGAAACCTTTACAAAGTCTGGCTGGCCATGAGCCCTATTAGTATTCTTCGCATCTTCTGTGTCTAAGTCAAGAAAATTACCCACATTAGCAAAATTTATAAAAGTTAAATCTATGTCGGGATTTAAACTGTTAAGCGTATCAAGAAAGCCACCGTCCTTAGTTAAGACATCCTTAATGGCATCCAGTCTTGATGGTCCGTTGGGGCACGGGATATCTAGGGGTTTATTAGGATCATTAGGATCCTTTGGTTGATCAGCCCAATTCAAACACCATTTCATAGAGCCAGACAAATCTGTAATTATGACTATACCGGTAGTCTCATTAGGATTGACCTGACTATTAACAAAGACGTCTGTCAAAACATCACCGCTGACCCGACAATGAGGCAGGTTAAGCGTAGCGGTATCGCCGCTAAACAGCGTTACGGTCGGCTGGCCATCAAAAGTTACATTAGCTGTGGTAGGATTATTCGGATCACCATTAAAATTCGCCAAACAGTTCCATTGGCACATATTATTGCAGGCGTTAGTAGCCACTGCATCGCCATCATCACATTTTTCGCCATAATCTGTGCTATGCCCAAAAAACAGAGAACCATCATGCACTATCTTATCACCGCACCAGCCGCCGGCAGTTGCAGACAAACAATCATCAGCACATTCGTATTGAATCAAATCAGAAGAATTTTCCGGCAATGGCGCCACATAATTAGTATCACAAACCTCATTAAAATATTTAACACAAGGATGATTTACGTCACAAGGAGTATTATTATTGCAAGGAATATTTGTGCCTGAACAATACCCCAGAGTAGCAATCGGCGGCTGAACTGCTCCATCTCCACAATAGCCGCCTTGCGTTGGCGTACAATTGCTCAGCCTGCATTGATATTGCTTGGTCTGGCTAGACTCTTTCGTAATGGGCCTTATATAATCCCAGTCACATAATTCCTTTAAGTCATATTGCTGAGTATCATCGCCACAATACGGCTGGCCGGCCAAACTACAATCTTGGCTGCAGGTATATGGATTAGTTATACTAGAATCCTCTGGCAAAGGCGTCTGATAATTAGCATAATCACATTCTTCCTCCGGCTGATCCAAGTTACCATCACCACAAGCGCCCCCATATGGAGTTCCTACTGTACATAACATCTGACAGGAATTATTACAATAAACAGTGCCGCCCTCGGTGCAGCTCCAATCCTCTAAACCATTGGGATTACCGCTAGGATCACAAACCTCCCCCCTATCCTCATCCCAAAAACTATCATTGCAAGCCAAAGCCGGCACTGGACCGGGATTACAAACTGGCTGGCAGGTTGCAGAATGACAAAATACTGGCGGAGCACTATTAAACGGACAACTATAGGTTATATTATTAAAGTCATTGCCCTCACAAAACTCATAACTTAATTGTAATCTCCCATCGCCACAATAACCGCCGCATTGTTCGCCTGTTAAAGGCTGGGTTGGCACATACCACGTGCATTCAATAAGATTGCCGTTGCTATCTATGGCTCCTGGGGGATTACAGCCCAATTGCACCTCATCCCACCACTTTCGGCCAAGCGGAAGAACTGTGGTCGCACACATATTGTCCCTAAGGCCTCCATCGCATTCTTCCTGTCGCCAATTGCCTCCAGCAGCCCAGCAAGCGCCTGCATTATCAATCTCTGGATAACCAGCGCAATAAAAGTTAGGGTCAACCAGGCCGTTGCCGCAAAGCAAATTATTTGGATTGCCATCACTGTCTATAATTACATCAGTACAATAATTGTGATTGCCATTGCTCAAATCTGCATAGAGGTGGGGTATGGCATTATTTACACCGCTGCCATTAGGATCTACCAAGTTATTGGCAAAGGTAACGCCAGCCCAATTACGCAAATCATATTCAAAATTGCTGGCTAAATTATAGTCCATGCCAAAATTAAGCTTCTCATAAACGTAGAGTAAAGAGTTGCGAGAACAGTAGAATTCTCGGCTGGTTTCATTCCAGCAGGTTTCCGGATCAAAATCAGCCGGACAACCATTGAATATGTTGATTGGATCTTTAGGTAAATCTGTATTTAAATCTGCTTTTAATGTCGTATCCCACGATAGGGGCCACTTACTGGTAGACATGCCCGGTACAAAACTGCCGGCATTAAGCAATGGATAATATCTGACACAATTGCCGTTGTTAGGACATTGGGCATTATTATCACAGCCAACACTTGCATTATTGCTACAAGCTTTATGTTCCTCCCCATAATCCTCTATGGCATTCTTGATGGCTACCAAATCTGTCAGACGCACCAAGTCGCGACGTAACTTTAGATTCATTGATTTACAATAATCCCCATTGTCTATATCACAATCAAAATCGCTTGAACACTTTACCGTATTATCATCATCACAAACATTATTCTGTTGAGGAATATTTATATTCAATTTAAAATTATCTACCATCTGGCTAAAAATATCCGCTGTATACGGCTTAGCCCCTATATTATAGGCGATGATATATATATTCGTATATAGCCTATTAGGACCATTCAATAGATTGGTGGCTGAAATATAAATTGTATTGCCGACCTGCAAAGCTTCATAACCATCTAGCTCAAATTCTCTGCCGGCCACGCCTGGATTAGGAGCATGTTGCTTATACCAATCGCCCACAGATAAATGGTCATTATTCTTCATCACTCTAATACCTATAACATCAACTACATTAGGCGGCGGCATGGCAAAATTAGCTACGGCAACCTCATTAGAGGATACTGCCGAATAAGTCAGACCAATTCCTGGCAAATTTGCGTAAGCAAAAACCCTATAATAATATGTACTGCCTACTACTACGTTATTATCTATATAACTGGTTCCTCCTCTTGGAGCAGTAGCTATCTTCTGCCAATTACCGTTTAGCGACTGCTTACGCTCTATACTAAAACCGTCTTCATTGGTGGAATCATCTATCCAATAAAGCGTCAGAGTGTTGTTGGCATTGGTAACAAAAGTTAAATTACTTGGCGGTAATGGAGAATCCACAGGAATTTCTTCTCCCTCCACTATATTAGGAGAGAATAACCTTGCTAATTTATGCCACCAGGAAATTTCCTTCTCCTGCTCTTCTGGCATCTGATCAGCCTCTGTATTTATGGCTAAAGTACCAAACTTATGCTCGGCTAAATTACTATTACTTTCATTAGAAACAACCAGAGGATCAACAATGAATACATATTCTCTTAAAATATCACCGGTAGACTTTGGAATAGGTATGGTTAATAAAGGCAAGCGTGAATCATTGGCGTCCCGAGCCCGGCAATAATAGGTTGAAAAATTATAAGCATTATCTTCCCAAGGATAGCTGTTCAGGCCCGGCCAGGGCAGTTCGCACATAAATAACTCCACTCGGGCATCAGCCTGTCCTGAACCAATATTAAGAGCCGGATTTGCTTCAGTGTCTTTTATTTTGACTGTTAAAATCTCCGTACCATTATCATTAGCCGCCGTAGCTCTTACCTGCTGTATATTATTATCCACCAGAGTTAAGAGCGGCCCTAAAACCACCCAATTTTTTGTTAGGCTGCCAAAAGCTATATTCAATTCCTGGCCTTTGATATCATAAACATGAGCTGTATATTCGTGCTGATTGCCAAGAATACCAAAACTAGCATCATCCGGACAATTATTGCTGGCGCAGTTGAATCTATCAGGATTAGGGCTAATAGACGCACGATGAATCTTACAGACCTTATCACCAGTAGTGAATGACCAAGAAAATCCATCATTATTGCCATCGCTATCTAAATCAAATGTAACCCAAGCTGGATCTAGCTTCATTCCATCTGCACTAGCCACGTCTTTATTAACAATGGCCCTGTACTCCGTATTCGCCTCTAAAAGGCTAAGGGGATTTAGAATAACTTCTGTTTCATCTGCCGGATCAATGTCTAAATTCAGATGGCTGACAATATAAGAAGCATTAACTCTGCACCAATAAGATGAGCCATCAAATACACAATTAGGAGGCGGATTATTTAAAACTTTTCTATATAAAATTACATTATTCATCACACTATTGGCATCCATCTTTTCTGAAAATTCAACTGTAACGGCTGTATTCAGACATTCATTAATAGCTCCCTCAGCCGGACTCCAGGCAA
>JAZDFP010000011.1:0-9930 GCA_043807745.1 Planctomycetota bacterium | reverse complement strand
ATAGTGTTTCTTTAGTAATCCGATGCCATCCATTATAGAGCATGCTAAACAATAACTCTACAAGAGACGGCGTCTGTTTGCATTACGGATAAGGTCTATTTATTAATCAGATGCCATTTCTTTATCAATCAGACACCACTCTTAAGGAACAGGGTGGGAATGTAAATGGTGGAGGGGGGTGGGGTATCCCCCCCCTGCCAATGAATGGATACGATTTTAAAGGGGTTATGACAACGAGTGTAAGGTAAATAAGACACTTTTTGTGGTTTTTAGAAGTCAGAAACGTAGCCACAGATTACACAGATTAGAAATCCCCCTTTAATAAAGGGGGAAATAGGGGGATTTACTTTGTGTTCTTTGTGGTAGAAATTAATTTTATCTCGGTTTCCTGCCTACCCAGCGGGGCTTCCTTATAAATATTATTCGTGTTATCTTATTTGCGTCCCGACGAATGCCGGGAATTATTCGGATTACGAAATCACCCCTACACACCTTGAGCAAAGAGTCGGGTGGGATGAATCCTTGCCCACGCTTTCAGTCCAGTTCCAGCAACGTTGGCATTTCTGGTGGCTTGATTTGGTTATTTCTACATTTAGTTGCAGTTCTCCGGCTACCGGCGTTATAACTTTTTCTATAGTCTGCACTGACGATACTTTTAATATCATCGGGAGGTCTTTTTCATAGGATTTGAGGAATTCAAGTAAGTGTTTTCCGTCCGTATATAATTTCACGTCGGCTTCTATTGACGAGCCAATCTTGTTGTCCTTGCGCAAATCCTCTATTTTCCTGGTAACCTCCGAGCGAATCAGGAATATCGTCCTCCAGTTTCCTTCAAGTCCATCATTAATCTTGGTTACATCCGCTATGGGCCAATCAGACAGATGAACACTGGGTTCAAGTTGCGGGTTGAAGGAACGGATATTGGCCCAGATTTCCTCAGCCGTGAATGAAAGGATGGGCGCAATGAGTTTAACCAGCGCCAGGAGAATCTCATTCAGGGCGGTCTGGGCAGCCCGGCAGTCAGCAGAATTCTTGCCGAACGTATAAAGACGGTCTTTGAGTATATCAAAATAAAAGGAGCTCATTTCCACTACGCAGAATTCGTATATGTCGCGGAATACCTTGTAGAATTCAAAGTCATCGTAATATTTCGTGACGTCTTTAATCAGACGATGGAGTTTATTCAAAGCCCATTTGTCTATTTCCCAGAGTTGCGCATATTTCACCGAGTCGTTCTCCGCCTTAAAATCATAAAGGTTGCCTAACATATAACGGAAGGTATTGCGAATCTTGCGGTAAGGGTCGGCTTTCTCTTCAAAGATTTCCATAGAAACGGGGATATCTTCAGTGAAGTTTATGGATGCAATCCAGAGCCTGATGATATCCGCACCGACCTTGGCAACAATCTCATCGGATAATAAATCGCCTTTTGATTTTGACAGTTTGCCTCCTTCCGGTCTTTTTACAAATCCGTGTATCAGGACGTTTTTAAACGGTGCCTGGAAACGGGTCATTATTGAAGGAAGCAATGATAACTGGAACCAACGCGCAGGCTGGTCAGAGCCTTCAAGATACAAATCAGCCGGGAATTGGAGGTCTTTATTTTCAATTACCACGGCTCTAAATGACGAGCCCGATTCAAGCCAGACATCAAGAATATCGTCTTCCTTGGTGAATTCTGTTGATGAGCATTTTTTGCATTTGGTTCCTTTAGGCATTAAATCCGAGAGAGGTTTTGTGAACCAACTATTAGCGCCTTCTTTGCGGAATATTTCTTTAATGAATTCAATAACAACTACGTCAAGAAGAGGTTCCCTGCATTTGGCGCAATAGAATACCGGGATAGGAACTCCCCAATTTCTTTGACGGGAGATGCACCAATCAGGTCTTGATTCAAGCATAGAAGCGGTTCTGGTCAGACCCCATTGAGGTATCCATTTCACCTTCTTGATTGCCTCGATAGCTTCGTGTCTTGCACCGTGATTATCAACAGAGATGAACCATTGTTCGGTAGCCCTGAAAATAACGGGTTTTTTACAGCGCCAGCAATGAGGGTATGAGTGAATTATATCAATGCGTTTCATCAGCAATCGGCTATTTTGAAGCATCTGGCAGATTCTATCGTCTGTCTCGGATACCCGTTCGCCCGGGAGAATGCCTGCTTCGGGCGTAAACCTGCCGCTTTTATCAACCGGACTGATGATAGGCAGGTTATATTTTAAGCCGCTTTCGTAATCTTCCTCTCCGTGTCCGGGTGCGATATGAACTATGCCGGTGCCGCTCCGATGCCCTTCGTGTTCGGAGTGCCCCCGTATCCGAAGGCGTCGGGGCGTCTTCAAGGGTAACATAATCAGCCAGAATAACCTGACAGGTTCGTTTAACAAACGGATGCGGATATGTTAATCCTTCCAATTTACTGCCTGTAACCTTACCGATAATTTTATAATCCTTAATGCCTACCATATCCATTACCTTTTGAACCAGAGCATCAGCGAATATGAAGACTTCGCCGTTATGTTCCACGAATGCATATTCATAAGCAGGATTTAAAGCAATAGCCACATTGGCAGGTAACGTCCAGGGTGTCGTCGTCCAGATTAAGAATGAATATTTAAGGCTGGGGTTCAGGTTAAGATTCAGTTTAGATAACAGTTTTCCGTCCATCGGGAATTTGACATAGATAGAAGGACATGTTTCATCAGCGTATTCCAATTCTGCTTCAGCCAGGGCAGTTTCACATTGCATACACCAATGAATGGGTTTAAGTTTACGATAAACATAACCATTTTTTACCAGGTCGCGGAATACTTCTATAACGGATGCTTCATAAGAAGGATTCAGGGTCAGATACGGATTATCCCAATCACCGAAGATACCGAGATTCTGGAATTGTTTCCGTTGGATATCAATATAATGTCTGGCGTATTTTTCGCATTCTTCGCGAATCTGGGATTTGGGAAGTGTTTTTGCCTTTTCACCTAATTGGGTTACGACACGGTGTTCAATGGGCAAGCCGTGACAATCCCAACCCGGGATATAAGGAGAATGGTAACCCCGCATCGTTTTATATTTGACAACGGTATCCTTGAGAATTTTATTCAGGGCGGTACCGACGTGGACATCTCCGTTTGCATAAGGAGGACCATCATGTAGAATATATTTATTCTTGCCTTGAGATTTCTTAATAATCTGCTGATAAATATCTTGTTTCTCCCATTCCTGGCGGATAAGAGGTTCTTTTTTCACCAAATCCGCCTTCATGGAAAAATTAGTCTGGGGAAGATTCAGTGTTTTTTGATAGTCGGTATCGGAAGATGATTTGGTCATAATTGTTGGATTACTCCTTTGATAATTGTGCTAAGATGAGGTTCAGCATTATTGGCAATTTTTATAATCTCGTTAATATCCACCGGTTTTATAGCATCCGGAGTAGCCAGGTCGGTAACAACAGCTAGGGCTAAGATACGCAATCCCGAATGGACGCCAACGATTACTTCGGGAACAGTTGACATTCCAACGACATCGGCGCCGATAATCCGGACAAAGCGATACTCAGCCGGCGTTTCTAAGGTGGGCCCAGCCAGAGCCACATAAACCGCTTTGTATGTTTTGATATTATTTTTCTCGGCAACTTGCTTGGCTAATTTAATTAATTTCTTATCATATGCATCATACATATCCGGGAAACGGGGACCTAGAGACTCATCATTCGGGCCGATTAAAGGATTATCTCCTAATAGATTAATATGGTCTTTTATCAAAACGACCATACCGCGAGGGCAATCTGCATTAATACTGCCCACGGCGGCAGAGATAATTAATACCTTTACGCCTAAAGTCTTCATCACCCGGACCGGAAAGGTTGTCTGTTGTAATGAATACCCTTCGTAATAATGGAATCTGCCGGCCATAACCACTACGGATTTATTACCGAGTTTGCCGAAAACCATTTCTCCCTTATGAGTTACCACCGTAGAAACAGGGAATCCGGGGATTTTATTATAAGGGACGCTTATTTTATCCTGTATCTCGTCCGAGAAATTTCCCAAACCGGTTCCCAAAATAATACCGATTTCGGGGCTGAATTTTTTTATTCTGGTGCGAATATATTTGACTGATTTATCAATCTGTTCTTTAAGATTATTTTTCATGATATTATGTCTGCGAGAGGTATTTTTGCGGTTATTTGATATTTATAGGTTCGCCCTGAGGACTCGCCGTCCGAAAGGTAGGATGGCCTATAAAGAAAAACGCTCCCGGAAATAAAACTGTTTTTTTATCTCTCACACTCGGTAATTCTTTTTTCAATAAAATTTCTATCTTTTATATAAGCACCGGTATTCCAGTAACGATATTTCAAGAGCAAATAACCCTTAAGAGCCAAAGAATGATTTCTTTCATCAAATAATTTATCGGATTCTTCTTTAATCCGAACGGACTCTTCTCCATCCCGCTCTTTTTTTAATTTTGGGATTTGAGATTTATATTTATTTATTAATGCTTTTATCTTATTGTCCTGTCCGACATTGATTGCTAATCTAAAATATTCTTCTGCTTTTGTATCCAATCCACCTCTTTTTATGCATAATATTGCCAAATCAAAATATTGCCTTGCTGTTAATTTCCATCCATTAGAAATTCCCACAGCCCAGTCTAAAGCAGTAAGTTCTTCCCATTTTAATGGAGCGCTATCCCTGAAATTAATTAATCCATTATTTATGGAGAGCACTTCCTTGCCGCGTAAGGTCAGGGTGTTTTTCTCGTTTAGTTTATTGATGAATTCCTTTAAGATATTTTTCTCTGATTCTATGAAGAAAATAAAATCAGAATAAGTGTCCTTGTATTCCTTGGTTTGGAATTGCGAATTTGCTTCTTGCTGGGTTGCATTTAACTCGTCAAATTGACCAGCTTGTAAGAACCAGAGTAATGACAAATATATTTCTGTAAATTTGGCCGATTCTTTATCCAGAAGTTGTTTATGCATTTTTACTTCTTGACTTTTAAACCATTCCATCTTCTCTTTTATTTTATTTTCTATTGATTCAACACCATAAGAACCTAAAATTTTTAATAATGATTGATAGGCTTCATTCAATAAATCCTGGTTGATAAAAGCATCTATTTGTTGCATAACTGCTTGAAACGACCTGTCGGCTGTTTTTTCTATGTCCTTATAATAATCTCTCGTGATATTATCATAAATAGTATTGTGGTAGTCTTTATTGTTTCTGAATCTTATTATCAGTTTAAAAGCTGATTCAAACTGGTCGTTATTAACAAAGGTTTCCACTTCTTTTTTCAAGTTGAGATATCTTTCTCCGGCTTTTTGGAATTGAGCATACCATTGAGAAAAGTAATCCTTTTTACTCTTTATCCGACCTGTTATAGATGGGAAAACGCTGTTTGCTTGACCGAATTCATCCAGTTTCTTGTTCGCATCCTTCATAAAAATCCCCACTAATTCCAAATTAGATGTCAAGAGCATCTTTTGAAATCTTTCATCTATATCCTCCTCAAGTTTAGAGCATAATGCCATATTTTTCTTCTCTAATAAGATTTGTTGTTCCCTATCTTCGAGTTTTTTATAATTTTCTTTTAACTGGTTAATTCTATCCTGCGCCTTATTTATTGCCCACTGTGAATTAGGACATTTATTTATAACACCCTCATATGATTGAATGCCCTGCAGAATAGAATTCTTATTATTAATATCTATTTTAGTAGAGTCTGCTTCCTTTAACAATTGACGGGCTAATTCTTCTTCGTAGTTATTTGGAGTTGTAGGAGGAATATTAGGATTAACCACCACCGGAGGCGTTTTTCCCCTAGAAAATCCTTTATAATAAGAGATGATAAAAAATGCTGCTAACAATGTAACAACTATAAGTACGACCGGTAATACAATCCGAGCAATAAAAGATTTTTGCAGTATTTTCTCAGCTTCCGGTAAACCACCGGCTTTTTGCGAATCGGTTGTTTTTATTGCGGGGCGGTCCGGATTAAGTTCTTCTTTTAATTTATTAAGGTCTTTTATGAGTTCAGTGGAATTTTGATACCTTTCCTTCATATCACGCTTCATCATTTTATCCACTACTGTAACTACTGAATCCGGTAAAGAAGGCTCAAGCTTTTTGAGAGGCGGGGGGTCTTCTTTTAGTTTCTTACGAATGATTTCTTTAACCGAGGCGCCGCTGTAAGGAGTTGAACCAGCAAGAATACGATAAAAACTTCCGCCTAAAGAATAAATATCTGCCCGGTGGTCAACCGTTTGACCTACCTGGGCTTGTTCCGGTGCTAAATAATGAGGAGTTCCCATTAAATTATTCGATTGTTCTGTAGCAGGTGAATAAATATTTTTAGCTAATCCAAGGTCTCCGATTTTAACTATATCATCCTCTCCTATCATCAAATTATCAGGTTTAATATCACGATGAACAATCCCTTTTTTCTCAGCATATTGCAAACCATTTGCGGCATCCAGCATCTGTTTAGTTGCTTGAAAAGGAGAAAGCCTATGATGTTCCATCAATAATTCCTGAATACTGCCATTCGGCATATACTCCATTGAGAAATAATAAGTATCATTCTCCCATCGACCGGTATCGTATACCTGAACAATATTATTATGATTTAGTTGCGCGGCTGAACGAGCTTCCTGCAAAAACATTTCTATAAATGTTTTATCTTTTACCATATCCTCTGACAGTATTTTTAAGGCGACGATCCGATTCAAAGATATCTGAAGAGCTTTATAGACCGTACCCATTCCACCTCGACCGATTTTCTCTATTATCCTATATCCGCCAATTATCTTACCTAGAAGATTCCGCTCTTCCATTTCCGGCGTATCTAAAACAAATGATATAATAATATCTCCAACCTGTATCATATCACCATGTTCCAAAAGCCGCTCTTTTACTCGAACCCTATTAACAAATGTTCCGTTGAGACTGCCTAAATCAATGATATAATAACCATCTAAACGATTTTCCACTTTGAAATGAAGCCGTGAAATCATCGGCTCAGTAAGAACGATATGAGCAGTGCTATCTCTACCTACAAAAACAGTCTTACCTAAAGATAGTTCTGCAGATTTATTAGGACCTTTTTCTATAACTAATTTTGGCATAGCGTAATGTTTTAAACTTCATCTGCCCATATGCAGATATATCAGATTACGAGTTAAAAATCGCCGAACCAATCCTTAATAGATTGGCTCCTTCCTCAACAGCTATTTCAAAATCCTGGCTCATTCCCATAGAAAGATATTTCAAATCGTTAGCATTATCAATATTAGCAAATTTACCCTTTAAATCATCTAGTAATTCCTTCAACCTTCTGAAATAAGGACGAGTTTCTTCAGGATTATCGGCAAGAGGTGCCATTGTCATCAATCCGACAACTTTCATTCCCCCTTTCTTACCTTTATCCAGTTCATTAGGTTGAACGAACTGAGAATTTCTTGTCGTAATTTGTCTTGCTTCTTTATAAAAAGCCACTAATTCCGCAGGGTGAATGCCCTGCTTGGTTGCTTCTCCACTTATATTTACCTGAATGAATACCTTAATAAACTTCCCAGCTTTTTCTGCTTCTTTCTGAATAATGTCAGCTAGATATAAATTATCTAAAGAATGAATATACTCAAATAGTGAAACAGCTTTTTTTACCTTATTAGTCTGAAGATGTCCGATCATATGCCAAGTAAAAAGATTACCCGATAAAGATGTACTTTTCTCGAGAGCATCATTAACCCTGTTTTCACCAATATCTTCCCAATTTAAATCAGAAAGTATTTTTATCGTCTCTAAACCAACTTGTTTAGTAACGACTACTATTTCAATCTCGTCAGCACTTCTTCCAGCACGTTCAGCTGCAGCTCTAACCCGCAGTTTAATATTTCCTAAAGATTCTTTTAATTTTACCACTCCTATAGACATCTCACTATAAGACTAAGAATAAATACATAATCTGTTGTTTTCTTCTATCTTTTCAGTAACCTTAATTTCGCCATATTTTTCCAAATGCGGTAAAGGTTGACTGTTATTTTAAATAATTTAGTATAATATATCTCTCAAGAAGTCAATATTTAACAATAAACTATAAGTTAAGATTTTCCACCTTAACTCCGTGTAAACACTCTATGAAAGCGTTAGCATTATTATCGGGTGGCTTAGATTCCACCTTGGCTATTAAAGTTATACTGGAACAAGGTATTGAAATAGAAGCATTGCATTTTACAACTGTTTTTTGCCTTTGTGGTGACTCGGAAAATTCCTGCGGCTTACATGCAAAAAATATAGCAGATGAGTTTAATATAAAAATAAAAACCATAAATTATACTTCATCTATAATTGAATCGGTGAAAAAACCGCGCTATGGGTATGGCCGTAATATGAATCCCTGTATTGATTGCAGAATAAATATGCTGCACTGTGCCCGTCAGCGGATGGAGGAAACAAACGCCTCATTTATTATTACGGGAGAGGTTCTGGGACAACGACCTATGTCACAACATTTATCAGCCTTGAAACTCATTGAAAAAGACACCAAATTAGACGGCCTCATTTTGAGGCCGCTTTCTGCCAAGTTATTAGAACCGACCATCCCTGAAAAAAACAAATGGATTGACCGTGAAAAGCTGCTTTCTATCTCCGGACGCTCTCGTAAAGAGCAAATATCTATGGCTAATCTATTTGAAATTAAAGACTATCCTTGCCCGGCCGGAGGATGTCTTCTGACAGACCCTTCTTTTGCAATCAGAATAAAAGACCTTTTATTCCATAATCCTGATTTTACATTAAATGATGTTTTATTATTAAAAATAGGCCGTCATTTCCGTCTGAATAAATATGTTAAATTAGTTGTTGGCCGTAACGAGAAAGAGAATCAAGTTATCTCTAATCTTGCCCGACCAGACGACCTTCTTTTTGAAATAGCAGAATATCCCGGGCCTGTTTCATTAATAAGAACAAGTTCGCCTACTTCTAATAAATTCCAGAATGACGAAATCAAACTATCCGGTGAAATTACGGCTCGTTATGCCGATATAAATAACCTTTCATCCTCTCCAATGAAAGCCAGGATAAACATATTATCCGGTATGCCGAATGCTTTTGGAGAACTTGATTTTATGGAAAATATAACTCCTTTAAAAGATTACGAGATTGATAAATATAGATTAAGCGGAAACCCAAAAGCGCTTGCCTGCCTATAGGGTAAACGTTAGTTGCCTTATAAATTTATATGATAATAGTATTAGATTTCGGGGCACAGTACAGTCAACTCATAGCACGGCGGGTTAGAGAACAAAAAGTCTATTGCGAGATACTTCCGTGTAATACACCATTTGAAAATCTTAAGGCGAAAAACCCCTCGGGGATTATACTCAGTGGAGGTCCGGCGAGCGTTTACCAAGCTAATGCACCACGAATCGACAAACAACTTTTTCATTTAGGCATTCCTATCTTAGGTATTTGTTATGGATTACAACTGGGCGTGCTTGAATTAGGCGGCAAGGTAACTCACGCAAAACAAAGAGAATACGGTCGGGCTATATGTTCTATTCTTGATAAAAAAGATTTCTTCTTTGGCTTACCCGATGAAATGACCGTCTGGATGAGCCATGGCGATTATGTGGAAGATATTAACGATAAATTTGAAGTGCTCGCACGAACATCCAATGCACCTTTTGCAGCGTTGCGGGCTAAAGATATCCCTTTCTATGGCGTCCAGTTCCATCCTGAAGTCGTCCATACCCCTCTCGGCAGTAAAATTATTCATAACTTCCTTTACCGTATCTGTAAGGTCCAAAGTAACTGGGAAATGAAATCTTACATTTCAGAAACAGTAGAAAAGATAAAAAATGAAGTGGGCAATAAAAAGGTTATCTGTGCTTTATCCGGCGGCGTGGATTCATCTGTGGTGGCTGTT
>JAZDFP010000010.1:0-2413 GCA_043807745.1 Planctomycetota bacterium | reverse complement strand
TGAAAAACCCGTTGCACTTGCCGGCTTGATGGGCGGGAAACAAACAGAAGTAATAGAATCAACTAAAAATATCCTTTTAGAAAGCGCCTGTTTTGATGGTGCTGTTATCCGCCGTGCCTCACGAAAACTAAAATTATCATCTGATTCCTCTTATCGTTTTGAACGAGGTATTAACCCGAACGGAGTTGAAACCGCTTCCCAAAGGGCTATCAAACTTATTCTAGAACTTGCCGGAGGCAATCTTACTGATTATCAAGCGATTAACTATTTGAAACATAAAGAACGCCAGATTACTCTAAGATTAGAACGTATCAACCGTATTCTCGGCGTCAGTATCCCTCTGCCCGAGATAAAAAGAATCCTTAAGGGATTGGGTATTAAGATTAACCCACGCTCGGAATTTATCCCGACCAAAACGTCGGGACTCAACACTCTACACTTACTTATCCCATCTTTCAGACCGGATATCAATCTTGAAATAGATATTATTGAGGAACTTGCCCGCGTCTGGGGTTATGACAAAATACCCATCGTCGCCCCTTCTATTCAATTACAAACAGCTCAAGA
Source organism: Planctomycetota bacterium (assembly GCA_043807745.1). Lineage (GTDB taxonomy): Bacteria > Planctomycetota > MHYJ01 > JACQXL01 > JACQXL01 > JAZDFP01. The sequence continues at coordinate 1,846 of JAZDFP010000010.1, read as the reverse complement.
GGATAAAATAGCTGAAACTATAAAAGCCTCACGCTCTTTTTTTGTAGAATTAGGTTACAATGAAGTGTTGACAAATAGTTTCTGGGATAAAGATAAATGCACCTGTGCAAATGAAGCAAACATTATTGGAGTCCTTGACCCTGACGGCAAGGTGGACCGTCTTTTGAGAACTAACCTTATTAAAGGAATACTGGATTCATTTTATCTCAATGAAAATTATGACGCCTCGCAAAAGGCAATAAAATTATTTGAGATTAGCAAGGTATATTTCAAGTCGTCCTCCTTATGTCATTGCGAGCCCCCACGGGGGCGTGGCAATCTCCAAACCACGGAAGAATCAATTGAACAATTCCATCTTAGCATTTTAGATACCAATGGTTTTTATGCAGTTAAAGGAATAATCTCTGATTTATCAGGCAAAATCGGTTCAGATGTATCATTTACTTATGCAGGAAATAATAATCCAATAATATTACCCGATTCGCATATTGATAATATTACCTTGATTAAACTGAATAATACAACAGCAGGATATTTAGGCAATATTTACGATGAAAAGATAGATAAAACTATTGCCATTGCTGAATTGGATTTTGAGGCAATTATACAACAGGCAAATTTATCCAAACGATATAAATCTTTCTCAAGATTACCCGAAGTAAAACGAGACCTTGCCATTGTTGTCCCTGAAAGGACTAAAGGGGAGGATGTAGAAAAAGTCTCCCGTCAGGCAATAATATCTTTAGCCAAAGATGTTCCTCTTGAGAAATTAGAATTCTTTGACCTTTACCGTGGTAAGCAGGTGCCAGAAGGTAAGAAGAGTATTGCATTCTCATTATCATTCCGTCATCCGACAAAAACACTCTCCAACAATGATGTTGACGAAGTAGTTAAGACAGTTGTTGACGCCTTAGAGAAAAATCTTCAGGCATCACTCAGGGCGTAAGATAGGTAATTCTAATTTTAGAATTGACAAATCTGGATTAAGATTTATAATGATATTAATTATTAGAGGGAGGTAAAATTATGACTATTAAAAGAAAATGGGGGTTTACTTTAATAGAATTAATGGTGGTGGTTATTATTATAGCGTTATTAGCTACAATAGCAATACCTAATGTAATCAAGATGCTTAAGCCTGCAAAAGAGAAAATCGCTATAGCTACTCTTTCCCGTATAGAAATGGGATTAAAGATGTATATGTTAGACTGCGGAGCATATCCTACTACAGAACAAGGACTTCTGGCTTTAAAAGAAAAACCCTCACCAACGCCAACAAATTGGAATGGTCCATATATGGAAAAAGAAATTATAGACCCTTGGGGTAAACCATATCAATATCGTTGTCCTTCTCAAGATACCCAACGCGATTATGACCTCTGGTCTTGGGGAACTGATGGTAAAGATGGAACAGAAGATGATATTACAAATTGGAAAAAATAGCAGTAACACAAATAAATTCGGACAACATCATACTCAATTCAATTGTTTTATAAGAAAATAAGATTGTTCCTGCTTTCTTAGACTTCTTATAAAATTACCAGGGCTTTGAAGATTCGGCAGTAACTAAAATTCATAAGTTAAATCAAGTCTGACACACTACTTTCTAAATCTTGGCGTGATTGTCTCTCCCTCCAAATAATTCATAATATTATTTATTTTAGTCCCTGTTATGAAGGAAGATTAACTATACAACTATACGAAGGGGTATCCCCCCATATACCCCACCCCTATACCCCATACCCCTATGGGATATATACCATACCCCTATGGGATATATACCATACCCCTGTGGGATATATACCATACCCCTGTGGGATATATACCATACCCCTGTGGGATATAT
>JAZDFP010000009.1:0-6777 GCA_043807745.1 Planctomycetota bacterium | reverse complement strand
GCCAGCCACTTTAGATACAACAATATCATGTATGGTTGCGACATTAGTAACGGAATTTTTACCCTGTGCTTGAAGTATTTTCTGGTGATAAGATTCCTGTTTGCGCCTGAGCGTGGCTAAAGGATTGAACTTTTTAGGGATGATGTCCATCTCGTAAAGAGCCGCTCCTTGAGACGGTTTGAAATAACAATTGATAATCTTGTTGGAATAGCGTAATTCAGGGTATCCGTCATAATCAAAATCATCCTTGTCTATAATATTTTTGGTTTGCTTTTGACTCAGTGGGTGAGATGTTTCTAATTTAGAGATAATTTCTTCAGCCGTTATAAGATGATGATAAACAGCATGCCTGAGGTGGGGGAGATAAAATCCGCCGAAGACGCCGTGCCAATAGGCACAATTGCCCTGACCTTGATAAAGTTCGCGTCTGGCGTCTGCTAATTTCCGGCTGTCTTTCTTAAGATGTTGTTCTGTAGATGATGCTAAAGCCTTGCTGACTTCCATCATCTTTGAATACATTATGTTTATCTCAGGATATTTGACTAAGAAATTACGCCAGAACCCACCGGGGTTAAGTGTAAATTCAGAAGAAGATGTTTGATGTTGCTTATAATTTTCATAGAGCATTTTGGCATCAGTTGATAAAACCCATTCCGTCATTTCACGATAAGAACCGCTGGGGATATATGCCTTGCCGATAGGTTTTATTTTATCTATGACTTCTGAATATGTCGTTATTTTGAGCCAGCCTGCCTGCCGGTCAGGCGGGTCTTGAGCATCATTCAATGTTTGGAAGAATCGTTCTAACCATCCATTCTGATAACAATGTTCGTATGTCTTAGGCCAGAGACCGAATTTCTCGCCGTCATCAGCATAGCAAATTACTGTATCTGTATTTTTATAACTGTCCTGACGATAATGAGACAGATAGTTTATCGTTTCTATCGGTTCTTTGAAAGGTATCATATAGCGGAGTCTTTCAGGGATTGGGAAAATAGAAATTGTTTTACCTTGGTCTTCGCTGATAAAATAGCCTGCAAGTTCTTTGCCCAAGAATCCGGATGTCTTAAAATGGAAATCGTCTATTATTGTGTATTCAACGCCTGCTTGGGCTAAAGATTTTACGAGGTTTTGTTCCCAAACCCTTTCAGCCAGCCATACTCCACGCGGTCGTTTACCGAAAAGTTTTTCCAGATAATCGCTGAATGAAACAATTTGTCCGATTCTATCATCATCTGTGAGCATTGTTAAAATCGGTTCATAGAATCCACCGCCAAGTATTTCTAACCTTTCATCATTTACCATCTTTTGAAGACGGCTGATAAATTTAGGATGGCTGCGTGTCAGGTATTCTAAAAGAGGACCACTATAATGCATGCATAATTTTATCTTAGGGAATTTGTCTATTAAATTAAGGAATGGTTCGTAACTCTGTCGATAGGCAGATTCCATAATATCTTCAAAATTACCTATTGGTTGATGATTATGGATGCATAAGATAAAATTTAGCGACATCTTTATATGTTATTCCGGAATTTCATATTTATGGATTTAAGTTTATATATATTACAAATGAAGACAAGATTTTAATAAGATTTTTGTAAGATATGGAGAAACGACTGCCTATAGATAAAAAGCAAAAAGGGCGCCCCGATGTCCATCGGGACGCCCTTTATTCAAATCGAGATGTTATATCATTGTTAGATAGCATGTGACACATTAGTCAGCCGTTGCCCATTTTCTGCCACCTGGTCCATTTGATTGAGTGGGTGAACCCCCAGCAGTTGTTGCCGGCCAAGTGACAGGATTAGCCGCAGCCGGTCCACAATTCCAAGCTGCATTTGTACCACCTGGGTCAGTTGAGTAGACAGTACCGCCTTCGTTTACAAGAAACATAGTTTTACCGCTTGAGCCATAGGCCTCAGGTGAAGCGACAAAGCCAAAAAGATTATTATGACACGCGGGGATAGCTGCAACACCAACCGTGTTAATTTGGTATGTACTTGGGGCTGGTGCACCTATCCAGATAGTTACTAATCGTCTGAACAAATAACCTGATTTTGCAGCCTTTACAAGTGCTGTTGCACCTGCATCCCAGTCTTCAACGACTGGAGTTGCACCTAATACATCATCAACCGCTCTGGCGTCATCAGCCCTGGCAAATGATGTATCAATGAAATTAACCTTTGTGGTACCATCTGCCAATGTCATACGGTTAAAACAAGATAGATCATATGTCCAATAATCTTTTATACCATTGCCATCAGAATCGCTTTGTCTCCAGACAGCTTCCTGTGAACAGAGCATCTTTAACCCTGCCATAGCACTGTTCTCATTTGCAACCATTTTGCCAGTTAATAGGTTCGGGATAGCAATAGCCGCGATAATAGCAATAATGGCGATTACTATCATTAGTTCTATCAATGTAAACCCTTCTTTACGCATATATGCTCCTTTCTGTTAAGTTTTATTTATCGTCCTCTCAAAGAACGATTTTAACAACTTGTATTCTTCAGTTATATATGTTCTATATATTATTATCACCTCCTTTATTTTTTATAGAACTTATAAACTTAAGAATACTCTATTGTTTGATTTTATATCAGCAATTTCTATACCTAATTTCTATAGATATGTCAATAAAAAGATAAAATATTAATAATATTCTTAACTCGTTTGTTAATATAGAGATAAGGAAACAGTTAACTTCAATAAATAATAAAGTTGTTTATAATTAAAAGATAATCTTATATAAAATATACAAAAAATTGTCATAATACACCATTTTTTATAGACAATTGTAGCAATATTTTGAGATTTAATGTGATTGAGACTGGTTTAGATATTTAGTGCTTTATTGATGAGTTGAATTAGCGGTGTCCAGTAGACGCCGAGCCCTAATACCGGAATGACAAAGACAATAAGTAGAATGGTATCAAACAACGAAAGCCCGCCAGAGGCGGGTCTAACTGTCCGTAATTCTGTCGCTATCGGCTCCATAAAACGGACAGTAAGAAACATTGCTCTAACAATACGGGCATAGTAATATAGAGAAATCACTCCATTAAATAGACCGATAATAGCCAATATATACCATTTGGCATCAATAACTGCGGCAAAGAGATAGAATTTGGCAATAAAGCCACCCAACGGCGGTAAGCCAACTAACGAGAATAAGAATATGCTCATAATTACTCCAATAAACGGCAGACGCCAACCTAATCCCTCATATTCTGTAATATCAACCTTGCCGGTCGCCCGTTCAATAATATAGACCACAAAGAATGCTCCCATATTCATAAAGAGATATACGGGTAGATAAAACACCATTGCCTGTATGCCGTCATTACTTAATATGACCAGTCCCATCAGGATATAGCCGGCGTGGGCAATGCTTGAATAAGCAAGTAATCGTTTAAGATTGGTCTGATGCAAAGCAGCCAGATTACCGATGGTCATTGTCAACACAGAAATAATAACCAATATTATCTGCCAGTGACTAACAAATAAAAGAATAGCCGGGTCAGGAGTAATTGGACTAAAGGTTGGTTGAAGCACATTATATAAGAAACGGATAATTATAGCAAACCCGGCGGCTTTGGGAGCAACTGACAGGAATGCGGTAATTTCAGTGGGTGCACCTTCATAAACATCCGGACACCACATATGCACCGGCACTGCGGCTATCTTATAACCCAGTCCGATAAATATCATAAATAATGAGGCGGATAAAATCAGGTGATAACAATTTTCCTGTGGCATTGCAGAGATTTTATCAAAAAGAAGGTCAAAAGAGGTTGTGCCATAGATGCCATATAACAACGACATACCATAGAGCATAATGCCTGAGGCAATAGCACCAAAGATGACATATTTTAGTCCTGCTTCAGATGATTTTAACACACCTTTCTGCGAAGCCACTAAAAGATATGATGAGATACTCACCGTTTCTAAGCCGATATAAATCATCAGGAGGTCATTCGCCGAAGAAAGCAGGAACAATCCCAACGTGGAAATAAGGAGCAGTGAATAATATTCAATGCTCTGATGTTCTTTCTGACGCGCAATAGAAAACAATACAGTCAGGAAGGTAGCCACGCTGAAGAGCAACTTGAAGAACACCGTGAATCCGTTGAGTCGGATAAGCCCTTCAAACAGTATTCCATCTATGCTTGGGGAGAGCATATTGGCAGATATGAAGAATGCCACGGCCAGTATCCAGAGCGTAATATAGGGTATAAATTTCCGGAGGTTGGTAACCAGGTCAAACAGGATGATAAACAGCACCCCGCCCACCAAGACAATTTCCGGCAGGAAATACTTCAAACTATCAATGTTGCTCATATTCTATTTTACTAACGTAATCAGATTTTCCACTGATTTGGTTATTAGATTAATCACCGGCATCGGATAAACGCCGACAAATAGGACAATCAATCCAAGCGGCACCAGGGTAAACATTTCACGGGAATTTATTTCGGGTAACTCTTTATATTTATCGTTCAGCGGTCCCAGGAACATTCTTTGCATTGCCCAGAGGAAGTATCCTGCGGTCAGGACAACACCTGAAACCGAAATAATGGTTATGGTTAGATAGACCTTGAATGCGCCCATGAATACCAGTATTTCACTGATAAATCCGCTCAGACCTGGTAATCCCATTGAGGCAAAGAAAGCGAATGTGGTCATACCTGCATATATCGGCATCCGGCTGGCTAATCCGCCAAAGCCGTTGATATCCCTGTGATGCGCTCGGTCGTAAATCACTCCGGCTATCAAGAAGAGCATCCCGGCAATACAACCGTGATTGAACATCTGCAGGACTGCGCCGGTCATGGCCGGTATGGCGCTGTCAGCCGAGACACCAACCCAACAGACGACTGAAATACCCAACAGGCAAAAGCCCATATGGCTGATGCTGGAATATGCAATCATCCGCTTCAGGTCCTTCTGAGCCATCGTGCATAAAGCACCGTAAACGATATTTATCACCCCGATTATCGCCATAATCAGGGCAAAACTATGCGCCGCATCAGGCAGAATCGGCAGGGAGATTCTTATCAACCCGTAAACACCCATCTTCAAGAGAATGGCGGCAAGAATCACACTGATAGCCGTAGGCGCTTCAGTATGCGCATCAGGTAACCAGGTATGGAACGGAAAAGCAGGTATTTTTATAGCAAAGGCAATATACAAACCGATAAAGGCAATCAACCAGATACTTCCTTTAAATGCACCACTGGACTTAATTAACTCCGGTATGGAAAATGTATGCGGTGTGGTGGCAAAATATAATAACAGCATCACCAGCAACATCAGGACACTACCAGCCAGAGTATATAAGAAAAACTTAATGGCCGCATATTCTTTCCTCGGGCCACCCCAGATACCAATCAGGAAATACATCGGAAGCAGTGTTACTTCCCAGAACACATAGAACAGGAAGAAATTCAGAGAGCAGAAGACACCCATCAGTCCTGTATTAAGAATCTGGTAAAGGATAAAATAACCTTTGACTCCTTTCTTGATATTCCACGAGGCAAAGATGCCCACAAAGCAGATAAGCGGAGTTAGGAGCACCATCAGGACGCTCAGGCCATCCACCCCTAAATGGTATTCCACATTAAAAGCCGGGATCCAACTGTATTTTTCTACGAACTGGAAATCTGCGGTTCCCCGGTTGTAGATAACCAGCAGGTAAATCGTCAAGACCAACTGGATAAAGGTAAATACTATGGTCGTCCATCGGATGGTCTTAGGCGCCCGAGCCGGCAGGAACAGGATAATCGGCACGGCCAACATCGGCAGGAAAATCAAGAGCGTTAATAAATTCGGAATCATAATATTTTCTCCTTCTTATTTTAATAATAACCAAAAACTAATAATAAAAATAACCGCACCGGCAACAGCCCAAGTAAGATAATGTTTCAGTTTACCGGTCTGCGGGACTCTGGCTACCTTGCCTCCTAATAATACACTGTCAGCAGTGCCGTTCACCGCACCGTCCACAAAGGTCTGGTCAGTCCAGCCGCTGCCATTAGAGACCTTTACTGTTCCTAATCCGGTGGCATTGACGAGCCAATCAATAACACCTAAGTCAATCCGATATGCCAGAAGGTTATTCAGGCGCAGGAGATTATTCACTATTACTTTCTGGTATATCTCGTCCACATAATACTTGTTAAATATCAGAGTATAAGCCAACCTGAACTTATTGGTTATATTATCTGCCATGTGTGGTTTTAGGATGTAGATATAGTAGGCAACCCCTATTCCACCGAATGCGACCAATACTGACACAATCATAAGAATCAATTCAAGGTTATGATTCCCGGAATTTTCTGCTTGATGAGAATCCGCCGGTGCTTCCGCTTGATGCTCAGCAGGACTGCTAAATACCGGCTCCATAAAATGTTCTATGTGGTTAGCGCCGCCGAGTATCATCGGAATCCCCACATAACCGCCAATAATTGACAGCACCGCCAGTATCACCAACGGCACAGTCATAATCCATGGTGATTCGTGTGCCGGACCGTGGTGAGTGCCGTGTGAACCGTGTCCGTGGCTGTTATTTAGGTGTGAATTATCAGTGTCGCAACACACCGGTGTGCCGGATGGTTCTTGTTCAGGCGACTTATGAACCAGTTCGGAATAATTCTTGCCGAAGAATGTCTTGAATAACAGTCGGAACATATAGAAAGCGGTAATTCCGGCGGTAATGATACCGACTAACCATAACACCCAATGACCGTGTGCAGAAGAAAATGCCTTCCAGAG
>JAZDFP010000008.1:0-8261 GCA_043807745.1 Planctomycetota bacterium | reverse complement strand
GGTAGTCGACGTTCGGCTATATCCATTTTAGCCATAATTTTAACACGGGAAATCAGGGTGGATTGGATTGAACGCGGTAAAGTATCTTGTTCAATTAATACGCCGTCAATTCTATAACGTAACCCTATTATCTTAGCACGTGGTTCAATATGAATATCACTGGCTCGTTTTCTTATTGCAGATGAAATAATCTGGTTAACTAATACAATGACAGGTGTTTCATCAATCTCGGTTACTTTTCCCTGAGAAACCGGTTCGGTAGATATATAAATTTCATCTCCTGTAAGAATATTTTTAGATAAGTTTTCCATACTGATTGAAGGAGTTGACTGGTCAGGTAATATATCTTGAATTGTCCGTTCTTTACTATAATAATGTTCTATGATACTAATAATTTCTTTTTCATCTGACATCATGGGTATAATCTCACATTTACTGATTAAGGCAATGTCGTCTAATGCTACCAAATCAAAAGGGTCGGAAATTGCTAACGTGAGTAAATTATTCACTAATGAGATAGGAACGAGATTATATTGACGGCATTTGCTTTCTGGTATTTTTGAAATAGCATCTTGTTCTATTTGATAATCCTGTAGCCTTATAAATGGGAATCCGGAACAGCCAATAATTGCTTCGTTCACCCGGTCTTCGGTCATAAGTTTCAGGTCTATAATAGCTTGTTTAAAAGATGTCTTATTGACTAATTGATGATCATATGCAGCTAGCAATTGTTCTTCGGTTAGAAATTTCTCTTTAACTAATGCCTGACCAATTTTTTTATCGACGATAGACATAAAATATGTTATAGTTTATAATTAATGATATTTTGCACTATCATTTTATTTTTCTTGCTTTAAAAGGTCTTCAGTATAAAAAGCAAATTCATTATCATCTATTTTTTCCGCGCGAACAGGTCTACCACGATGATATCGTTGTTCCCGTATATTGAGTCGTTGATTAGAAAGCAATCGTTTTGCCATAATAAATTCTTCTTCTGTAATGACAACAAAATTTTGAGTCTCTTTTTTACTTGTCGTTACAGTTGATGGTAATTTTGATTCCGGTTTGGCGGCACTTATTTCTAATATTTTTTTGTCCGGAGTCAAACCTTTAGAAGATTGTAATATGGTATCCGAAGTGGCGGTAACTATCTCTTTTTTATCAGCGCTGACCTTTTCTTTAATAGCAGTAATATCTGTTTTTATTGTTTGTTTATCAGATGATACGGAAATTTCTTGAGTTATTTCTGTGGGAATTTGTTTTGCTTGTACCTGAGAGGCATAAGGAGCGATGATTAAGTCATGTTGTCTGGAGATATTTGTGTTCTGTGGCAATTCTACAGGTTCTTCTTCTTTAATGGCAGCTCTATCAGTTTTTATTATTTGTTTATCTTCAATTATAGGATGAACTTTTTCTGTTATTTGCTTGTCAGAAGATACAATGATTTCTTGAGTTGTTTCTGTGGGGGTCTGTTCTGTTTTTGCTTGAGAGACATAAGGAACAATGATTTGCTCGGGTTGTTGAGAGACATTTTTTGCCTGTATTAGTTCCACAGGTTCTTCTAAATGTGGTGATTCGTTAGAAGGCGATTCTTTAATGAATATTAAAGAAGTGTCTTTAGGTAAATCTGTTTCGGCAATAGCTTTTTCTATTTTTTCTTCCGGGGTAGGTAAGTCTTTTAATAAATCAGTTTTGGTAATAGTTTCTTCTTCTGTAATAGTTATTGTTTCGGAAGAAAGTCCTTCGGGGTATCCCTCTTTTTGTGCTTCAGCCAAAGGCTGATCAGTCTCAGGTTGAAGAGGCATATCCGCCTTCGGCGGAGGAGTATCTAATTTATCTTTAAGATTCGGATAATAAAATCCGACCATTTCACGGAACTCACTTTGTTTGCAGAGAAGTGTTTTAATTTTCAATCCTGTTTTGGCTTCTATTTCTTGTATTCCGGCTGTATTATAAGGGTTAAGCACTGCAATTATCAGAACAGAACCTATTTTATCAGTAGGTAAAATCCTATGCTTTAGGATTAGTTCTTCAGGGACAGACTTAATTGCTTCACGTGATAACCCATATTTATTTATTTTAATATAAGGAATGTGGCAATGTCGTGCAAAGGCAGAAATGAGCTGGTCTTCAGTTAAAAATTTGTTTTCTACAAGTATTTCACCAAGTAATTTTTTCTTTGTTCCGGTATATTTTTCTTGGATATTTAAGGCTTTCTGTAGGTCATCGCGGGAAATCATATCATATTTCAAAAGAGCTTCACCTAATTTATTCGCCGGTGTTTCTAGTTGGTCTGTTAAAATGATCTGACTGTTGTTTCCATTATCTGAAAGAGATGAATTTTTTGGAGAGGGTGATTGTTTGGTTTCTAATTCCTGGGATTCCTTTTTAATGTGTAAATTCCCAGTGTTTTTTTCTTTCTCTTCCTCTTTTCCTTGTTTTTTAAACCAGTTAAATAGCATAACTATATTTTTCTACAGAATCATTAAAAGCAGATATAAGGAAAAATTTATCAATTGTCCTTATAATTTAATGTGTTTATACGACACCGTTACTGCTTATTTTAGTTATTTTAATTAATTCACCGTTTGGAAGAAGAGGTAGTACTTCTATATTAGTTACTTTTTGCCGCAGAGAATCATTTGTTAATAGTTCTCTTGCAACGCCGAGATTCTCAAATGAAATGATTCCAACAGTAATTTTAGGCGGGATATCTTTTGTTGTATCTGATGAAATAGATGGACTTCCTTCAATCAATAGAGTTATTCTGAAAGTATGCCAGGGACGATTCCCGTTAGCAGAACATATTTTCCATGTTTCATTAATTACTACACTGAATTCCTGAATTTCTTGTTCCGAAAAGTTTAACCATTGAGATTGAGATTTAATTAATGATTCTAACCAGAGAGTATTATCAGACGAGCCGGATAGTTTTATTTCGATAGCTTTATATTTGCGTGAAAGAAATGCTTTAACTTTTCCGTCTTTATCAGCAGCAAAATAGGTATCGCAATGTTGGCAACGATATTTTGCCGGTTTGCTAATTTCTAAAATGGCTTGGCAGGACGGACACTTAAATTTTGCCGGGTATCGTAATTGCTTATCGTCTTTATACGATTCGCTTTCTTGTATACTGGCGACAGCATCTTTATCACTATTAAAAGTCTCGAAAACATTATTTATACCAACCATGTTAAATACATCCCATATATGAGGAGGGATGTGAGTTAGTTTAATATCGCCGCTACTATCACGATATTTTTGAGCATATTTTATCAATGCCCCTATGCCTGAAGATGAAATATATTCTAAATCTGTTAGATTAAGGATGAGCCGATTGAAATTTTGTTCTAAAAGTTCTGAAAGAGTAGTTTCAAATATCTGAAGAGTACCAATATCAATAGTACCTCGTGGTTTTACAATAGTACAATGTTTTTCTCCAGTTGAAGAATCTTTTGTTCCTAAAGGGATGGTTTGTTGGTAACAATCTAATAGTTTCATATTATTAGCAGAGTTTTATACATAACATATACTTCCTTGTCAAGATTTATCAATTTTAGGATAATTGCTTATTTTTTACTGTTCGTAAATCTTTTATAGTAAGAAAAATGAATTACAACTGAAATATTAAAATACTGTCCGCCGTCCCGCTGGGACTTTTAAAGGCGGAAATGTGATTAATCACGACCTACGTCGGGATGGACGAAACAACCAATGAAGTATAAACAATTATTATCAGCTAATTTCTATGTTTTTCGAAGAATTCCCGGTAAAGAATAGTAATTGTTTTTCTGAGGTCTTTACGGTCAATAATAAAATAGCCTGCGGCTGATGAAGCACCGGCTGATATCATCCCGATATTAATACCACCCTTAGAAACTGCTTGAAAGACTCGAGCGGCTAATCCTTTAGTTCTAACTAAACCTTCACCGACTAATCCAACAAGTGTTTGATTGTTAATCTTTTCAAAACTAGAAACTAATTTGATTTTCGTTTGGTTAAGAATTGAATAACCGATATCAAAATCTTCTTTACCTAATATTAATCCGATACCGGTTGGAGCAGATACAATAGTTTTTATATTGATATTTTTATCTAATAAACATTTCGTAATTTCGTGTATTACTTCTGATTTATAACCAAATCCGGCTCCGTATCCGTGAACCTTTATTAAGCCGATGCCTGTTTCGTAAGTGATACCTTTAATTGGTGTTTTCCCGGTCTGTCTAAGCGGGTGATTATATATCATCGTCCCTTTTTTAGAAGGAGCAAAAGTATTACGAATAACAATAGGAATATTTTTTAATAACACCGGTTCAACTGTCCTGGGATGAAGAATAGTGCTGCCGAAATAAGCAAGTTCAACAGCTTCTTTATAGGAGAGAGTTTTTATTAAACGGGCTGAAGGGATAATATCCGGATTGACACTCATAAAACCATCAACATCTTTCCAGATTTCCAAAACATCAGCATCAAGTATATAAGCTATAATTGCCGCACTATAATCGCTACCGCCGCGACCAAAAGTAGTTGTTTGCCCTGAAGCATCACATCCAAAATAACCTGTAATTATAGGGATAATATCACGTTTTATCAGAGATAATAAATGTTTTCTTGTATTACGACAGGCAATCGGTAGAACTACCGATGCTCTGCCAAAATAACCGTCTGTCATCAGTCCTATCTTATCGGCTTCTATGATTTTAGAATCAATACTAAGATGATGTAAAACCTCAACGGTAATAATGACTGAAAGCCGTTCACCGAAGCTAAGTATTAAATCACGCGAACGTTCAGTTATTTTATCTATATAACTTAAGCCATTCAATAATCTTTCTAATTTACTGCATTGTTTATCAATCAAGTAATACGTTTCCGGCCGAATACCTGAAAAAGATACGGCTTGTTCCAAAGAAGACAGGTGATTCTTCTTTAAGTGAGAAATGAAATCACTAACCCCGCCCCTGCGCGCAGGGGCGGGGTTATTCAGTAAATCATTTAACTTATCCGTAACGCCTTTAAAAGCGGATAGCACTACGGCTTTAAGAGAGTCAGTTGAAGCGATAATCCGGCATATCTGTTTTAATGAATTGCCGTCTTTAAGGCTTGCACCGCCGAATTTTAAAACTTTCATCTTATGTATTTTACAACGGGATTAAACGGACACGAAGTGTCATTGCGAGCGATAGCGAAGCAATCCTTGAGTTTGCTTCGGCTTTGCCTCGTAACTAAATCCTGTTGTTTAATTTATTGGATATTTAGAACAGATAATGGTAATATATATTTAATTATGTCCAGAAAATTATTCCACTTTCCCCGCAGATATCCCGACCCTTACAGGACAAGCAACCTCGTCAGGGACGGGGCGTGCCTGAAACTTATATCGGTTATTTTCATATTGATAATTATCATTTTATTCTTTACTCCATCGCCGGTTATGTTTGCCAAAGAACGGGGTGATTTGGATGAGGAAACACAACCCGTAGGATTAGAACACTTCATTATCAAAGATATTCTTCTAAATGGTACTGCCAGCTCCGTGAAATTAATAGACCTTAATCAGAATGGAATGAAGGAAATTATCTATCTTTATGAGGGAGTAACGTCATCTACGGCAACAAGTAACATATCATTAAGCACTGTATTATATTTACAGATACTCTCTTTTGACCGCTCGCTTAATGAATACTATTCCCAACAGATTATAAAAGTTCCTGCCGGCGTAGGAATTATTAGTATCGGCAATTATTCAACCTCTAAAGGGAAAGAGATTACTTTTTATACATCAAACGGTATTTTTTGTTACCAGCGCTCCGAACAGAATGATGTCTATATAGAAACACCTGTTCCATTAATCAATGACCCGACTATTTTATATGCAGTTGAAAGATATTATCCGAATCCTGTTTTAAAGGAAGGTGAAGACATCAATAATGACGGCATAGATGATTTTATCATACCGACCAAAGACGGTTATCTGGTTTGTTGGGGACCATATCAAAAAGGTATTCCAGCCAGAAAACAGATTATAAAATTATCTCCATCGCAATCAATTAAAACTACAGAAGATACTTTTATAACCATTGTATCTTCTTTTCCGAATATTTCTCTAATGGATTTGAATGGCGATGGAGCTAAAGATATTATATTAGGGTTTAATAATAAATTCAGTTACTATTTTCAGGATAAAACAAACTCTTGTTTTCCTGCAGAACCATCAGGCGAATTCCGCCTGGATTTTCTCGTTCCTCCTGATAATAAGAATGGCAGTAATGTCTTACTTTATTCAGACCAATTTTGTGATATAAATGCAGACGGCGTTATGGATTTGATTATTGCTTCAACCAGCGGTGATTTATCCGATATCGGTAATCTGATAACACGGATATTTGTTTTTATTGCCAATCCTTCACAACAAATTAGACTCTATCCGCCCACTCCTGCTCAGGTGATAAATATAAAAGGAGTTTGTCCATTATGGCGTGTCACGGAAATAAATGGCGACAACTATCCCGACCTGTTTATAACCTCGTTCAAGGTGACAATGGGCTCAAATATAAAAAAGGCAATACTGCGTTATATTCCCATAACCTATCAGATTTGTCTCAATAGACCATGTAAACTGTTTTCGGTTTCGCCGGATTATGAGCGGACTATAAATTTCCCTGTTAATGCTGTGGGCAAAGGCGCCGGATATTTCTCTCATATCTACCTTGGATATGACTTTAATAACGATGTCAGGACGGACCTTTTGACGATATCCGGACCCGAGAAAAAGAAAGGAATACTTATTGTCTATGCAGGCAGACCCAAGGAAAAACTCACCCGCCCGGATGGCGTAAGCTTTGAGAAAGATGAATATCTTCTCTATCCTTGTAGAATACCTGATAAGGTTATTGTTTCCGACCTGAGTAACGATAAAAAGAACGATATCATACTACAGTATAAATCAAAACTCACGATTCTAATTGCGAAATGAAGGCAAAACGCTCTACGCTCGGAATTTATCCCACTGGGGTTCTACGCTCATACACTGACGCATATCAATATCTCTGCCGATTCACTGATTATGAACGGATGGAAAAGGTTCACTATGGTCAGACCGCCTATAATCTGAAACGAATGAAATGGCTTCTTGATGCCATAGATAACCCGCAGAATAAATTGCGCTGTATTCATATTGCCGGCACCAAAGGCAAAGGTTCAACCGCCATAATGATTGCCCAAATTCTTGTCTCAGCCGGTTATCGTGTTGGCATTTATACCTCGCCTCATCTTACGGACCTGCGCGAAAGAATCCAGATATGGAATAAGAATAAACCCCCACACCAAAAGATTTGGTGTGAGGGTAAACAAACTCTCATCTCCAAAAACGAGTTTACCAATCTAATGAACCACTTAGTAGGCAAAATACGAACTCCGAATTCAACATTGCATACACCCACATTCTTTGAACTGATGACTGCGTTAGGGTTTTTATATTTTGCCCGCAAGAAAACCGATTTCGCCGTAATAGAAGTCGTACTCGGCGGCAGACTGGATGCAACTAATCTTATTACACCACTGGTCAGCGTCATTACCCGTATTGATTTTGACCATACGGATAAATTGGGTAATACCATAAAAAAGATTGCTTATGAAAAAGCAGGAATTATCAAGAATGGCATCCCGGTGGTAACATTCAAACAGAAAACACAGGCAGATGAAGTAATTAGGAATCAAGCAAAGACAGAGAATGCACCACTTTATATTGCACCAATAAACAAAACAAAACTTCCTGTATTGGGTAATCATCAGATGGAAAATTATTCATTAGCGTCTGGTGTAATTAAAGTTCTTAATCAGAGAAATTATACTAATATTAATTCAGCGATGATAAAAAACGCATTAAGGGAATTACAATTACCTGCCCGGTTGGAATTAGTCCAAAGAAGACCTGATATAATAATTGATAGCGCCCATAACCCGCTTTCTATCAAGGCAACCGTAGAAACTGTCAGGAAAATGAAATACAGGAATCTTATTCTGATTCTTGCCATCTCGCGTGATAAAGAAATAGCCAAGATATTAAATATAATAATTCCTATAGCAGACATAGTTATTTTCACTAAAACCAATCATCCCCGTTTATTACAACCGGATGAATTCTTTAACCCAGCACATAACTTACGACTTTGCTTGGCACGGAATAAAGTTATGTGCTGGGTAGAATCTAACCCCAAGAGGGCATTGGAGATGGCTCAAAGATTAGCCAAGGAAGA
>JAZDFP010000007.1:0-17752 GCA_043807745.1 Planctomycetota bacterium | reverse complement strand
TTACCCCTTGCTCCCCCACCAATCGGTGTATCTGCCTCCCGTTTAAGTAAGTCTTCTTGTTTCCGTAGCGATGCATTATCTGATGTTTTATCTTTCGCATCTTTTTTAGCAATCTCATTGGAAGAAGGAGTAGAAGAAGCGGACGGCGGTACGGCAATCGCACCATTACGTTTACCCCCGAACCCGCCGGACGTTGGAGGCGGTGGCGTTTTGGGCGATGCTGCTTGAGACGGTGGTGTTTGGGGCGATGCTGTTTGAGGCGGTGGTGTTGCCCCTGTTTTTTCGGATGCAGCCTTTTTACTGCTACCCTGTGTCATATCCGCCTCTGGCGGAGTTAATGATGTTGGTGTCTGTGGTTGTGATGCCGGTTGAATTGTATCCTTTTTATCTTCTGGTCTTGCAGCACTACCATCACCTTTTAACAACTTGGATTGCTTTTGAACAACATCCGATTCTAATAATTCTTTACCTATTGTATGACTATTTTTCTCTACATCAACTCCGGCATCAGCAGTTAATTCATCATCTAAGTCTCCATCTGTTCTTGTAAGTTCTTCTGTATCTACCTCACCTGTCATAAATTTACCCGTAGAAGCAACCCGTATTTGAGAAAAGGTCATCTGGTCTGATATATTGCTTTTGAGGTTTTGAATAAAAGCATCCTTCTTGCTGAGCGGGATAGTAACCTTAACTACATATTGCTGATGACCTTTTTGTACAGATTGTTCCGCTCCCTTCTTATAAACGCCGCCACCTTTCCCTTGATAATTATTCCCACTTTTTAATTCCGCCCTTCCCTCCACAGACCTATCTTCTGTTACACCACCTTCTTTATTTTTCTCATCACTAAAACCCCCAAAGAAACTACCCGTTGCAACATTTACAACCCCATAGATTTTATCTTTTGTCCTATTAATATCATCAGTAGTAATCCGTATATTCTGTGAAAGAGTAACCACTGATGAACCAGACGATTTAATCGGCTTATCTTTTGTAAGAGATTTGCTCTCTATAAACAATCCTTCCGGTCTTTTCTGTTCTTTCAAAATAGATTCTCTTCCGGAATGACTTTTATATTGATAAGAATTAATTATGGCAACATAAACAAGTATAAGGACTGCAGCAGCGGAAGCGAATGAACTAATAACCCAGCGATAACGCCAGAGAATACTTACCGATGCCGGTTCAGTTTTGACCATTCGCTGCCTGACAGTTTCTACCAATTCACAAGGCGCTTTTAATCTCGGTAAATCATTAATCATCTGCCGAACCTTATCTAATTCAGCAACCTCTTTGGCGCAATCAACACACTCTTGCAGATGCATTTTTACTCTATTGGCATCTTCTTCGGAAAGTTCATTATCTATATAGGGATTCAACAACTTTTTAATATCATCGCATTTCATATCTATTTACCCTTTTCATTAGAGCCGGTTAGTCCCGCAGGGACTTTACTGGGTCTTATTAGTCGCTGTTAGCCCGTACGGGCGTTACCAGCGACTTATCCCGTATAGCGGGGTCACGATTCGCATCGGGGTTATCCGCCTTCCTAAATATTAGATAGCCCTTAGTAGAAAATTTGCTAATAAAAATCATTTTTTATAACAAATCCTTAAGTTTTAATCTTAATAATTGTCTGGCTTTTTCAAGATTGGTGCGAACCGTAGAAACAGAAATCTTCAGGGTTTTTGAAACTTCCTCATAAGAAAATCCTTCAATATCCTTCAATATAATGACTTCTTTTAATTCCGGCTCTAATGAATTCAACGCATCCTGAATATATTCATCCCGCTCTTTTGTCTGAAGATTAAGACTTGACATATCTTGTTCACAGTCCCCTATGCTCTTTGCTCTTTGCTCCATATTGTTTTTTATCCTTTGACGTTTATGCCGATATGCGACACACTCATTAAAAGCAATGCAATAAAGGTAGGTGAATAAAGACGAATCACCCCGGAAATACTTGATATTTTGGAAGGCTTTAAGAAAAACCTCCTGGCAAATATCAAGCGCCTCATCCGGAGCATTAACCAAACGGTAGATTGTGTTATACAAGCGGTCCTGATGCCGTTTAACTATCTCTGAAAACGCATTAGCATTACCCTGTTGGCTTTGCTTAATGATTATCTTTTCTTCACTAACGCCATTTATCTGTTGCAAATCGGTTTCAACCATAATAAATTAATGTCGTCTGGCTTGTTTACGGCAGGTGCCAAGATTCTGATTGGTGTCTCTGATTCTATTCATAAGCCATTGGCTTTCGCTATCTATTCTTTCAGCTTCTAAATATTTCTTCAGCGCCTCCCTGAATTTCTCTATCGCTTTATTATTCTCTTTTTCAAAAGTATCATCCTTTTTAAATGTGTTTTGTAGATGTTGAATACCTTCATCATACGATAAATTGCCCTGTTCAACTAACTTCCGAGCCTCCGGCTTTATAGTATATTTAATTGTTCTTGTCGGCGTTATCGTTGCAATAATTAACGGGGTTATAACCGGTTCTTGTATTCCCAATGGGATATTACCGGAAGTAACACCAGGCGTTATTACATTTTCTTGGGATTTAGGTGGAATATTATTGGAAGTAACTGATGACGTTATTACTTCCTCTTGTATCTTGGATGGGATTTTCTTAGAGTTGTCAGTATTAGAAAAAACGGGTTTATTATGCTTAAAGCAAGAATAGATAAATTTATCAATAAGACTTATTGTTTCGGGTGTAGTCAATCCTTTTTCAGTCTGATAATCATAAATACCCCAAACGACTCCCAGAAGACTGACTATTAAAAGAACCAAAATAAACGCAAAAGTATTTCTCATTATTCTTATCGTTAAAATAATACAAATTTTATTAAAATTATATAAATTCTTCTTGAAAAGTAAAGATTTGTTGCTATATTCATATATATCTTATAATATCCTGTTTGTTTTAGGAAATTATATCAGAATAAAGCCGCAGATTAAATTTAATCTGTGAAATCTGTGGCTATTTTTCTTGATTATGAAATTTATAGCAGACTTTCATGTCCATTCCAAATACAGTCGTGCCACAAGCAAAAATATGGATGTGGAGAACCTGGGACGGTGGGCTGAAATTAAAGGCATTAATGTCTTAGCAACCGGTGATTTTACCCATCCGAATTATTTCGCCGAATTAAGACTCCGTTTGACGCCAGCCGAAGAAGGATTATATCGCCTCAAGAAAAATAAATCCCAGACAAGATTTATCTTAACCAGCGAAGTTTCTCATATCTTCACACAAAACGGCCGTAGTCATAGAGTTCACATTATTATTTTTGCTCCCGACCTTGAAACCGTAGCAAAAATTAATGCTCAATTAAATAAAATCGGCAATATTTCATCCGACGGCAGACCCATACTCGGAATACCGGTAAAAGAATTGGTAAAATTAGTCCTTGATATATCACCGAAATGCTTCCTTGTCCCGGCGCATGCCTGGACACCCTGGTTTTCAGTATTCGGAGCATCTTCAGGATTTGATTCTATTGAAGAATGTTTTGAGGAACAGGCTAAAAATATCTATTGCATTGAAACAGGGCTGTCTTCCGACCCGCCGATGAACTGGCGATTATCGGCATTAGATAAAATCACTCTCATATCAAATTCCGATGCCCATTCACCCAGAAAAATCGGCCGTGAAGCAAATGTCTTTGACTGCGATTTATCTTACTCTGAAATCATTAACGTCCTGAAAACAAAGGATACTAAAAAATTCCTTCACACCATAGAATTCTTCCCTGAGGAAGGCAAATACCATTATGACGGACACCGGAATTGCAATATTATCTTTTCACCTGAAGAAACCAAAAAACATAACAACATCTGTCCTGTCTGCAAGAAACAATTAACCATCGGCGTATGTCATCGTGTGGAACTCTTAGCAGACCGGCCGGTAAATTATATTCCCCCGAATGTCACCGGTTATAAATCTCTCATACCATTGGAAGAAATAATCGCCGATGCTTTAGGTCAAGGAGTAGGAACTACCGGGGTTGAGGAAGAATACAACAAACTTATTGACCGGGGTAAAAACGAATTCAACATCCTTATGAATATCCCTATAGATGAACTTCGTCTCTTAGCGCCATCGCGGATTGTAGACGGGATTCGTCTGGTCCGTGAACGCAAGTTAAATATAATACCGGGCTATGACGGTGTTTTCGGTAAAATATCCCTATTTGAAAAACCTGAATATGACGGGCATACAGAATCCGAACACTCCACCAAAGTATCTCCTGATAGTATCAAAGAAGAAAGCACAACTTCTTATCGCACCGCAGAAACAAAATCAATCCAGATGAAGATGTTCTAACCTGCCCCGTTAGAAAGAACTTCCTTAAAGTTTCGAGTTACAAGTTAGAAGTTACAAGTTAAAACCTGTAACCTAAAACCTGTAACTCTGTAACTTTCTTACTCTACTGCCTCAGCACAATCACACTAAATCTACTATCATACAAAGCCGGGGCGAGCAGGGTAACCCTGACTGAACCGTATATATTCAGGGCTATTATTTGAATCTCTCCGCTTCTTTGATTGGTTGGATAAAATCCTAAAATCTGGCCATCAACTAAATCAGGGTCATTAGCCGAATCCCCGTTATATTGTCCTTGCAGGACCACAACTCCCGCAACCTTAAAACCTAATTTAGGTATCGTAACCGCATTATTTGCTATCTTCTCTGTTATTACACTGTCTACTGCCAACTGACTACTACCTACTGCGTTAGCCGCTATTTCATCTGTTGCAACCGGAGGGACTAACGGTCTCACCACTCCGCCCGGAATAAAAGACAACTTCTCAGGTGTAACAGCACCATCAACAATCTTCGGCGTAGTTACCGAACCGTCTATTATCTCTAAATAGCCGACAGAGTTAGAGGCAAGTTTTATTTTGGTCACCGCTCCATCGGCAATCTTTGGTGTCGTAACCGCGCTTGATGCCAATTTTCCGCCTGTTACATTTAGGTCTTTGATATTATCCGTCTCAACGGCCGCCACAGCCAGTTTAACACGAGTAATCGCAGTGTCTTTTATCTCTGCGGTTTCTACCGGCGGTGAAATCGGTCTGGTTATCGGCGACGGCACGACTATGGGCAGGACTAATTTATCCTGCGTGATGGTAGCGTCTGCTATCTTGGCGCCGGTTACCGCCTTATCCTTTATCTTAACGGTAGATACCGCGCCGGCTTTCAGTTTCGCCTCGGTAACACTCCCGTCATCCAATTTATCCGTAGTCACGGCATTCTTGGCGATTCTCGTTTCCGTTACCGCATAGGTCGCAATATTGGACGTCTTCACTTCCAATGGTTTTAATGACATAAAAATCTCCTCTCGCCACGAAGGCACAAAGACACCAAGAAGAAATTAACGGGTTGTTTTCTTCGTGCCTTAGTGTCTTTGTGGCTATCTTTTACTAATTTGTATATCCAAGAACATATCAAAATACGCCTTTTGGTTGGGATTGCCTAAATAGTCAGCCGGGTTCAAGGGGTAACGATAGGCTGTTTCTATACATTGCGCCCTGATATGTTTTGCCTTCTCTTCACCTAAAAAGTGCTCGTAGATTTTATACTCAATCTCTTTTACTTCTGTGGAGTCAGCCGGTATAACACTCTCCGGAATTACCACCCACTTTATGGACACAACAAATTCGGAATTTACATAACTGTCCACAAATTGTTTCAGCCGGTCGTTTTGTTTCGCCACGACCGATGGCGCATAGTGGGCGCATTGGATAATATCAAGCATTTGCTTCAGTAAGGTGGGCAGTTTACGTTTGAACTCACCTGAACGCTCTGGCGGTATAACCTGAATCGGGTTACCCTGTTTGAGTTCATCCTGTGGTCTTAGTGCCGAAACAATCTTAAGATTACCGTCCAGCCCCCACACCAAGTCCTTTGGTGTGGGGGCCAGCCAGCCCAGAATGATTTTCATTGCGCTGACCCCCTCCCCTTTCCCCTCCCGCGACGGGGAGGGGTTAGGGGAGGGTAAAGGACCCTCCAGCCGCCAGCCCCCAAAGGTCTTCTTGCGGGCATAATCAGCCGACTTCTTCGGTAATTCTTCTATTATCCTTGTTATATCCTCGTCCGAGATACCCTTGATGTAATTTTCGTATGCCTCTTTGGAAAACAGTTTTTCCTGCATTTTTTTGATGAGTTGCTCTGCGGTCAAGCCGGCTCTACTCACAAATTCCGGGTTAAGGGATTTGATAAATGCCTCTAACTGCGGCTTGGCTATATTTTCTATGTAATCCTCATAGGTACGGGCGGCTTTTCGTCGGCCCGATGTAACATTGTTTAACTGTTCCTTCACTTCTACCGGGTCCTTTTTCTGCACCTTATTTAACGGATACTTATTATAAGCCGGAATATAGACCAAAATATGAAATACTACCACTGACATATCCCTAACCTCTTTACTATCAAGCACTTCGGGATAATACCCCTCCCATAGCCCCTACTCCTCTCAAGAGAGTATCCTACTCCTCTCAAGAGAGTATCTGACTCCTCTCAAGAGAATATCCAACTCCTCTTAAGAGAGTATCCGACTCCTCTCAAGAGAGTATCCAACTCCTCTCAAGAGAATATCCGACCTCTATCAAGAGAGTATCTGACCCCTCTCAAGAGAGTATCTGACCTCTCTCAAGAGAGTATCTGACTCTTCTCAAAAGAATATCCGACTGTTCTTGGTGGTAATCCCCCCTCAAAAAAATCCACCGAATATAGTTAATAAGTCAACGACCGTAAAGGTCGTTGTCTACCATTTTCTAATACCTTAAATAACAAAGTTAAGTATGTTATCTATCTTATTTCTGTTCCTTAACTATGTGCCATTCTAATTAGGGATGTGATATTACTTTAGGGAGCACTATCCCTATTTCTTTTCCTCCTCCACTGCCATGCCTAATGCCTTTAGGGCCGTCCGGACACGGGACTCGGACTCGGGAGGGAAAACTACAAGTTCATGTAAAATATATTTTATATGCTGGACCGTTTCTTCAGGTACGCGATCTTTGGCACCTAATTCCACCAGGACAACCCCTGCCCAATCGCGTACATACCAGTTCTTATCCTTTAAGAGTTCCACTAATTGAGGGATAGCTTCTATAGCTTTGAGTTGGCTCAGGGCAGAAGCTGCCCAAATACGCACATGCCATCCATTATTCTTATCATCATCCTTTAATAATTCCATTAATTGAGGAATGGCCTCCGTAGCCCCTAATTGACCCAGAACATAAGCCACCTTTATACGTACATCCCAACGATTATCTTTTAATAGTTCCACTAATTTAGGAATAGCCTCCGTAGCCTTGAGTTGAACCAGGATTTCGGCCACCGAATCACGCACATATATTGAACCATCTTTTAATTGTTCTACCAATTGAGGAATGGCTTCCCTGGCTCCTAATTGACCTAGGGCGGAAACTGCTGAATGACGTACAAACATATCACTATCCTTTAATCGTTCTACTAATTGGGGGATGGCTTCATTGACGCCTAATCTACCCAGGTTATAAACCGCTAAATTACGCACCTCACAATGACTATTCTTTAATAGTTCTACTAATTGGGGAATAGTCTGCGTATCCATAAGTGTATCCAAGGCTTTGACCACCGAATCACGCACATCCTCTTTACAATCATTTAATAGTTCTAATAATTGGGGAATGGCCTCATTGGCGCCTAATTGATACAGTGAATAAACCGCCGAATCACGTACATTTTCATCACTATCCTTTAAGAGTTCTACCAATTGGGGAATGACCCCGCTTGCCCCGAGTTTAATCAGGGCAAAAGCCGCCCCTGCACGCGCATACCCCTCTTTATCCTTTAAGAGCTCCCACAATTGTGGAATAGCCTCCGTAGCCTTGAGTTGACCTAAGGCAAAAGCCGCTGAACCACGCACATTTTTAGCGCTATCTTTTAAGAGTTCTAATAATTGGGGGATGGTTTCCCTGGCTCCGAGTTGACCCAGGACATCAGCCGCCTCTCTACTCATAGACAAATCACTATCCTTTAAGAGTATCATTACATAAGGTGTAGCCTCTGGAATAGGATAAAACCAACCACCAAACAAGTCCTTAACATTGTTATTTCCTATTATTCCAATCACCTTACCGACACAGGCGGCCAGAATAATTTGTTTTTGTTCCGAGGTCAATCCTTTTCCATCTTCTGACATAACCGCGTTAATTAGGTTGGCGACATCCTGATTAGTGAGTTTATCTTTATACTTATAATTTCCTTCTTCATTAAAACCAGTAACCAGTAAGAGTAGTTGAAATTTACCCTGAATATCAAGTCTGTCTAAATCCTGGTAGATATTAGGGAATTCTTTGAGGAAGATCTCTGAGAAGTTGAGGCGATTTTGGGGGTCTTTTCCTATTATAGTATTATCAACTATAGACGGTATTGTTTTTGTCAGCGGTTGCTCATCTAATACCTTAGGAGAAACCTTTGCGGTTCTATCTGCAGGTTTTCCTGCCTTGACAACCTGAGATTGGAATTTATCTGCTGGTTTGAGCGGTTTCTCAGACAGAGGATAATAATAAAAGGTAAGTCCGATTACAACAACAATGATAAAACTAACTATTATGATGGGAATAACAAATAAATATTTATTTTCTATCATTTTATGATTATTTCTTCAATTGCTTATTTCCGCGTGGGACACATTCAATCCCCTGCATTAGGTTATTTATTCGGAATCCGTCATCTATCCTAAATTATAGTTTTCTTGCTGAATTTATCTACTAGAAGCGGTTTCATAAGGGTATATACGCAGGCTAAAGCCTGCGGCTACATAGATAAAACAACGATTGTAGCCGCACCCTTTAGGGTGCGTCAAACTTATGAAACCACTTGTAATCGAATATAATATATTATGTTTTTCAGTGTCGTTCTTTACTTCGTATAAAAGGCACAATAATCCCAATCCCAAAACCCTCAAAGGATGTTATCTCAAGAGTTTTTATCTCATTTTCCTCTTAGAACCTTTATTTCTATTCTATTTCTATTAGAATCCTTAAAGTTCTTGATATCTGAAAAGAGTTTGCCAATATCCCTAACTAAAACACCGTCAAGATACTTTATAATATCATCCTCTCGCAATCCTGATTTATAAGCCGGGGACTCGGTGGATATATCTTTAATAAGGATATCCGGATAAACTCGGCTCAACAGAAGTTTCCACTCCTTTTCGAGGTCTTCGAGGGAAGCACCATAAAATTGTTGTAGTGCTTGCCGGAAGTTTTTATCAGTTACCATCTTATAGAAATTACCAAATTGTTGTTCTGTTCCTCCTTGAGATATTCCTCTTTGGTAAAGGTAAGTGCAGAAAGAATGAGCGACGGGGACACTCACATGTTCATCAATTGAAAAACTATTTGGGTACGTGATTAGCGTTTCTAATTTTACCTTCTCAGCACCCAAAAACTTGGCTGTCGCGTGTTGCGAGAGCCCTCCAACTTGGATCCCAATATTTGCCGCTCCTTCATCGAAGAATTTAGGGGCTTTAGGATTAATTTGATGCTGAATTATGTGTCTGAGCTCATGTGGGCTGATGTCTTTGCCCTGATCAGAATAGGCCGCATGAATCTTGCCCATACATACGTATCCCCAGACATCGTCGCCAGATACTTTCAAAGGACAGCAGTTGTGAAAGTAGTAACTAATCTTGCAGGGGGGATCGTATTGATACATTTTTCGAACGGTTTCGTAGTGTTTCTCAACTAAGGTTGATAGTTCTTCAATGTCTCGCTCTGCCGGTGATCCTTTTTCATATTTTAGGAGAAAGTGTTGTGTTGTCTCTTTGGTCTGCCAAGAAATACACCCTCCCAACAAGGAAAGTAAAATAACCCAAATAACTTTCAGGTGCCACCATATTCTCATATTAATCCATATTTTTCTCATCTTAAACCTCTTCGTACCTAATGATTCACTCGGAATCCGTCATAAGCATAGTAACTTCGTCCATTGTTAGACATCTTAACCAATAACCATCGTCAGACAGAGTTTGAAATAGTTTGCTTATATCACGACACACACCGTCGCCCATATCCATTTATTTATGCTGGTTCCAAGACACTCTTTGTGTAAAACGCCTGCAACTTTTGGATACCTTTGGCACACCCTAAACTTATAAATTTCAATAAGTCCCCCTTGAACTGATTCGTCGGGCTAATGGACAAAATTCGGGTATTTTCCCTGCTGATTCAATGATTCAAAATACGCCAATCCTTAGTATTCAAAATCTCTATTATATTGAACAACTTTTTAAGTTGAGGTATTTCAAAATAATTTATCTCCTCTTGCCCTCTAGCAAAAAAAGTCAGATGATCTTAGGGAAAAGAAACCTTGAATATCCTACTTATTTATCTCTGGAAGCTTCTATAAAGGAACTAATCCACTTTTTTACATCTTGGTTCTTATTAAGATAATCATCAAGAATATCATCATTTAACTGACCCAATCTAGCAAAAATACGATCCTTATTGGTAGTGGAAAAAAGATAATAATTACCGTCAATCATAAAAATATGAATTCTGTCGCGATACTGAAAAACATGAGGCTTATTCTTATGGCGCGCCACATAAAAAGCGCCTAATCCTTCTTCATCATTCCGACCTAGTTCAGGACATATCTTTTTAAGTGCTCTTCCCTTACCTACCGGCACCAAAGGCGTAAACTTGAAGGATATCCCCATAGATTCATAATAACTTATGAGATCATCGGGTAAAAGTGAGGTTTTTTCTTTGGAAACCACCACTTCTATATGTATCTTTAATAGGTTTTGCTTTAAGACTGGTAATCCCGTTTTATATTTGAGCAAATTATCTAATTCGCTAGCACGTTTGGTACGCTTATTAAAATTATTGTGAAACGTATCCATACTTACCGTAATAAATAAAGGTTTGTCTGCTTCGGCGAAGTATCGTTCAAAAAAAGCACGGCATTTATCGTAATTAACAAAGTAACTACCATTGGTAATGAATCCCGTACTAAACCCGGTTTTCGCTATCTCAATTAAAAGGTCGATTAAATTATATTTATCTTCCTGCCAAAGGGTTGGTTCTCCGCCTGTAAAACTGATTCCTTGAACCAGGCTTACTTTTTGGCAGTCAGACAAAATGGTTTTTATATCTTGCCAAGATAATTTATAACCCGGATAAATATTCTCATCCTCACGAAAACAGTTTCTACAATTGAAATTGCATTCTTCCAAAAGAAGGATGGTTACATTTTTTTTAGTCGTACTGCTATCCATAACTCTTGGACCTTTCTCGTGACAGATTACTCACATATTTTCTCTGGTGACACACACCGTCGTCCAATAATCTAGTGACACAATACTAATTTCTTTATCTCGTCAAGGATTTGGCGTCGAAGTGGTGCCTCTGGCGCCATGGCGTTTCGGCGCCACGCCCTCTATATGGCGCTCAAATATGTATTGTGTGTTCCCCGAATTATAATATCCCTCGTTTTACTCTTCCGTTTAACGAGTTGTAAGAATAACTTCGTCCATTGTTAGACATCTTAACCAATAACCATCATCAGGTAGAGTTTGAGATAGTTTGGCTATAGCACATAGGTTTTTTTCTATCTGAAAAGTAATTTTAAAATGAGGTTTATCTTTATATTCGCTATCATATTTGGGCATTTCATTGTCGGTTATCTTATCATTGTGCAAAGTAATTTTAAACTGATGTTTATCTTTACATTCGCTATCATGTTTGGGCATTTCACCGCTGGTTATCTCATTGATTACAAGCACTTTCACATTGTCTAATTTCCCCATATATTGGTTCAGAATTTCTATATGTTCTTTATTTGTTCTGTCTGTTGATTGAGTGTAACATACATAAGCTACCGCGGTAGGTTTGTTCACTATCGAGTAATAAGAAGAACAGCCACCCAATATAACTCCCACTAACACAATCCATATTAACTTTTTCATATTCATTCTCCTTTCTATTTAAGTAGATTAGTGTCAACGCAACTCCACGAACCCTGACGGGTTCTCTGAGCAAGAACCCGGAACGGGTAAATTGCGTTGTCTACCAATCATAATTCCGGTAGCCAACGAACTTTATGTTCGTTGATATTACACTGTAGATACTTTTACCTCCAGATATTTCCTGCCATCAACCACAATCCAATCACAATGAGAGGCAGCGCCTGTAGCAAACGGCACATAAGCCGGCAGTTGCAGTCCCTTGATAATAAGATTGTTCTTATCGTTTTCAGATGCCATCTTAGTCGGGTTCCAGTCTGCCTGGACGAGGATTCTGCCTGACTGGATGATACGTTGTGCGAGAGCGGCTTTGAGGGTCGGTCTGGAGATGGCGATATTTATCGGGCCACCGGCAATAACATGGTCATCACCCCGCAGGTGCCTGACCACGGTCGGGTCGCCGGTCATCCAGAAAACTGCGAGCCCGACACAGCCCGCACCTAATTCAGCCATCGCTCCAGTGAAAGCCAAAACCTTGCCCATCTGGATAGAATAGACCTCGTTCTTGGCGTCAACCGCCTCGCGGAATCGCTTATTGACCTCGCCGTTGACGGTCTCAAACATATGGTCAACGCTGGTTCTATAGTTTTGGTAGGCATCCATTACCTTCTCTTGCTGCTTGTTGACCATTTCGTCGCGGGTCAAATCAGAACGAGAAACAAATGCCGGGTTCAGCACAGAGGCATAACCTGAAGCCGAAGGACCGGCTATCTTGGTCTTATAGTCATACTCTGTGCCGATGGACTTGACCAATTTCTGATAGATAATCTCTGAGACGTCCTTCATAACCATAGCGCGTTGCTGGAGCATCAAAGGCGGTGACTCGGACAATGCGGACGGCACCATAAACTGGGCATGTGATACTGTTGTTGGCATAACAAACCTCCTATTAGTTATGAGTAATTTAGTTGGTAGTGCGAAGTTACTCCGAACGCTTAACTCCGAACTCGTTAACTATAAAAAGGGAAGTATCCCTTTCCCCCGAATGACACTATTTCTTATAAAATTCATATTCCCAGACGGTCTGAGATAGCAGGACCTCCTTAACCTTACCGAAGAAGCTTTTTTCTATCCTATACTCTAATTGCTCTGTCTTATTGTCCTTGTCATCGTATTTGTATTTGTAAATGTTCTTACGGTCTAACTTACCATCGGCATCACACGCAGCCACCTCAATCATATTGCCCTTGTCATCGTATTTGTAAAGGAACTTACATCGTAACTTACCATCGGCACTACACAAATCCATCTCAATCATATTGTCCTTGTCATCGTATTTGGATTTAAAAAGGCTATGTTGCTTCTCTGCTGACTTACCATCGTCACCATACCCATACTCAGCCCGCTCAATCTGATTGCCTTTGTCATCGTATTTGGAAAGGAACTTCCATCTTAACTTACCATCGGCACCATACGAAGCCTTCTCAATCTGATTGCCCTTGTCATCGTATTTGTAAAGGGTCTTATCTCCTGTCGGAATAACCTTATCTCCTAACCTACCTTCGGTACCACACCAAACATCCTCAATCTGATTGCCCTTGTCATCATATTTGTAAATTTCCTTATACGCTAACTTACCATCGGCACTACACAAATCCATCTCAATCTTATTGCCCTTGTCATCGTATCGGAAAATCTGCTTGTTGTCTGGGGCCTGCTTGTATTTGCCAGATTTTTCTACGAATTTATATTTTATTTCTGTTTTAGTCTTAAGTCCTTTGGGTATCTTTTCCTTTTTCCCAGTGATTTGGGCATTCAAACCGGGATTAAGCACGCTGAGCCAGAGCAATAAACCGAGAACTATTATTAGAACTACCCTTAACCGGTTTTTCATATTTTCTCCCTCCTAATTACTAATTTATTAAATCGCATAGAAGTTACAGGTTTCTATGCTTAACCTTCCAGTAATTCCGCTGACTGTATCTTTACATTACTTGGTCCTGGCCGGACGGGAGCCAACATAGTTGACCCGTACAGCGTACAACCAACCTGCGTTGTTGCGGTCCGATATCCGCACCTGCACCAGAAAGCTCGGGGCGATGTTCCAACCGCCGCCGCGAATGCCCTTGCCAGAGAAAGTACCGGGCCAACTCGCTGGCGGTGTTATCGTCCCATTCCCGTTAGCCGGCACGGTCGTCCAATCACAATTAATTAGATGCTCCCAGACATTGCCAGCCAAATCAGCTACCCCATAGGGCGAGGCACCGGTCCACTCCCGATTGGCCGGCGCATAACCCTGACTTAAATACCAGCCAACTAATATGGGTTTTGCTCCCTCAGTAGCACCATGATTGGCATACTGGATATAATGCACCCCACTATCTACTGTGCCCGTGGTAACGGATGGCTCGGTATTGCCCCAGGGATAGGTGCGTGTGTTCGTGCCACCACTCGTTCCTCTGGCTGCCTTCTCAAACTCCATCTCGGTCATCGGTCTTAAGGCAGTCCAGGAAAGATACGCAACCGTATCAGCCCAGGATAACCAGTTGCAGGCACGGTTCGGGGCGGTCGTGGTATATGTTATGGGTGACGAACCCGTATTGGTTATCAGGTAGCCATACTGGTTATAATTCGTCGAGGCATAACGGCCCGCCGCAGACGTCGCCGTGATGGTGTTCAGGAAATCACAAAACTGTTGTTGTGATACCTCGTATTTTGCCAGGTAAAAACCAGTGTAGCCGTTGGGCCAGGACGCATCCAACGAGACGTTCTGGTTTGCGGCAGTTATCAGGACCTGGTCAGCCCCGTCGTTCGTGCCCGTGCCGTCATAACAGAGCGTGCCGTCAAAATTGCCGGTGGTAATCCCAATCCCGCCCGCATTGAAGTAGAAGGAACCCGTTGGAATCTCCACCATCTCTATGGCACAAACCTTGACTATCGTATTGGCATCTATTGCCCCAACGCTGTTCGCGGCGTAGTTCCAGATGACTGTAAAGTTGTTGCCGCCCGTTCCGGCCGTAGATGACCGGATAAATACCCCTAAGGTATCTGCGGTCGGTGTTATCGTGCCGCCGTCGGCTAAGATGCAATGCCCCCAGGAACCGTCTGAACCGCTGGTCGTTGAGAACTTGATAAATACCCAGATGTAGTCAGAAAAGGCAATACTGTCAAATGCGACATTACCGAAAGGGTTTTGCTGGGATACGTTAAATGTTATGGTAGCCTGACCACTACCGGGTGTGTCATTCAAGGACGCACTGTTGACGCTCACAGCATTGGCCAGAGCGGTCCGGGGACTCACCACAAAGACAGTCCACCCCGTTAGAAGCGCCAGCAGTAATATCTTATATAATTTTGGTTGTCTCTTAAGTAGAGATGCCACCGCTTCTAACGGGGCAAGAAAGACACAAAGAAGTTCGATTGCCAATTCCCATTTTCTGGTTTTTCCACCTGAGGCGGACTTCACTTCGTTACGCATATTTTCCTCCTTTATTAGTTAATTAATAACTGGATTAATTAGTAACCACGAAGTCACTAAGACATTCACCCAGCCCATCCAGATGGGCTGGGCAAGAAGGACACCAAGAATAATTTTTGTGTTCTTCGTGCCTTCGTGTCTTGCTCGCCTCGCTGTCGTTCCGGGCCGCCCAGAAAGGGTGGCGAAGCGGGGTGGTTAATATTAATATTCATCGCTACGTTGGTCGTCCCAGCCATCACCCGTGCCACCAATGTAGCAGACATCATTATTCAGTACAGCACTTACCGTGGTAAAACTCCATTGATACTGACTTGCCATACCGTTACCAACCAAATCTGTTGCCGCAATACTTACGGTGCAGGTATAAAGAGTGCTATAAGCGAGATTGCCGGTCGGGTCAAAGGTCATTGAACTACCACTCCAGGAAAATGCGCCGGATACAAAAGGCAAGATTGAAAAGGCGCCCTGTGCCGTTGCTTGATTCATCGCCTCACTGAATGTGACTGAAATATTGGTGGATACCGAAATACCGGTTGAATTATTTGAAGGACTGACTGATAATATAGTAGGTGGTGTTATATCAGAAATGATTACCGATAGTCCTAAAGACCATTCTGAGACAACAGATGTATGCGTGGAGCATCTGGCTCTTGCCCTGACCGAGAACGTTCCTCCGGCAGAAGACCAGGATTTTGATTGAGATGCCGAGCCCCAGGCAGACAAGACTGTCCCATCACCTTTCCAGTCAAACTGGTATTGTATGGTATGCCCTAAATTAGACGATGCGCCGCCGGTAGAATAACTATAACTTGTGCCCGTAGTGCCAGCGGTTGTGCCGGTCGGTTGATTGGGTGTGCTTACAGTCTCACTACTTCCACCGCTACTACCACCACTGCTACCTCCACCGCAACCATAAGTTAAAAAAGTTACGAACGCCACCAAGGACAAGACCACCAACACATAATATGCATGCTTTTTCACCCCGTTAGAGATAGCCCCGATGTAACATCGGGACGTTTTATTATTATTAGTCGTTTCCATAATCCTTAACCTCATTTTTATTGTGAGATATTGACTAACCCCATCCCGACAGACTCCGTCGGGACGAGGTTCATACTTCCTCTTTCCTTTCTTGTTAATTGAGGGGTTCCCAGATGTAACATCGGGACGACACCTCAATTAATTAGATAGCAAATCCTGTGCCAGATAAGTGATAATCTTATAAAAAGTTATAACTATAATAATGGTATGAGGTTAGATAAAGTAGTCTTTAGATGAGTATAGAGATAAGATAACATAAAAGTGACGTTATGCCACGTAATAACAGAGGCATAATGTCACATAAGTGGAACGATTATTTCTGTATTCCTAATCGTTTTATCTTCCTATATAAATCACGGCGGTCTAATCTGAGCATTTTAGCACAGAGTGCTTTGTTGTAACCAGATTTTTGGAGTGCTTTAATAATACATCTTCGTTCTACTTCCTCAATCTGTTCTTTTAGAGATTTATTTTCTTCAGCTTCATTTGAGGCATCTTCTTTAATTACCTGACGGAGATGTGGAGAAACCATCTGAGCGGTAATTAATTTGTCTTTACCTATTAAGGCACAGAGTCGTTTAATCTCATTGTCCAATTCCCTGACATTACCGGGCCAGTCATAATCCATTAATAGTTTTAATGCCTTATTGTGTATCTCTAATTTTCGGATGCAGTCTTTTTCTTGCGACCCTGTGCCAGAGGCAGATCCCGACAGAATTCGTCGGGACTTGCCTTTATCCTGTTGTCCCGAAATTTTTCGGGATAAGAAATGATTAATTAACAGAGGAATATCCTCTTTTCTTTCACGTAACGGCGGGATGAGGATATTAAAACCCTGAAGTCTATAGTAAAGGTCTTCTCTGAATTTGTCCTGTTGTATCAAAACATTAAGGTCTTTATTAGTGGCTGAGATGATACGGACATCAACTTTGATAGTTTTGTCATCGCCAACGCGTCTTATTTCACCGTCTTCAATTACCCGAAGTAGTTTAGACTGCATACCTAAACTCATATCACCAATTTCATCAAGGAAGAACGTTCCATGATTAGATTGTTCAAAGAGTCCTCGTTTATCACTAATTGCCCCGGTAAAAGCACCTTTAATATGACCGAATAGTTCTGATTCTAAAAGTGTTTCACTGAGTGCGGCACAATTCTGGGTAATAAATGGTTTATCCTTGCGAGGGCCATTATAGTGGATTGCCTTTGCCACTAATTCCTTGCCGGTCCCTGTCTCACCCTGAATCACTACCGGATAATC
>JAZDFP010000006.1:0-3549 GCA_043807745.1 Planctomycetota bacterium | reverse complement strand
GATTTATAAAGAGACCATATCCGAAATGCAGACAGCCGGCCTTTCTTATAGAAACACAGTTTAGCATACTCTATAAGGAGTGCCGAGGGTTATCAACACAGACCGTACTGGATTATTAATGACTACGGTATGTCGGAAAATGATTGTAAATAAAAAAGTATAGTAGTATAGGGGGGTATCTATTAGTTATCCGGGGGTATCCCTCCTAATGATTCAATAACGTTAGTTAATAATTGAGTATGCTATCGCCCGAACTATGGGCCTCAAATTTATATCATAATACCTTTCATCCTAAGTAAATCAAGCCATAGAAAATCTGCCTGCCCGTTTACCTGCCGAAGGCATGGCCTCTGGAGGGTGGTCTGTCCCGCGAGAGACTTAAATGTATTGGTTAATTTTCTGTTAGTTTTCGATATTTTTGGGTTGTTCAGATGTGTGTCGCAGGCACAGGGTAGCCATCCTACGCTGTTCCGAAGCTACGGAGTGGCGAAGGACAGCAATAAGAAGACTGCTTCCGATTAGTATTCCGTTAATTCCGTATGCTACCTTCCGGAATTCATATATTGTGAATAATTATGTTTAAGCCAATCAACCACTATTTTCAGAAAGTTTTCTGCCTCTTTAATTAACTCCGTTGACGCCTTACCACAGAGGCATCCCAGTGGGATAAACTCCGTTCACAGAGCCTATACGGGTATCGTTATGATGCGTCCTGATTTCCTCAATCCTCAGCTATTGCCGAATTTCCTGGCGTCGTCCCTTAACTGCTTTTCGTAATCTTTCATCGCGGTTTTGTATTGGTCGGCTTTTTTGTATATGGGCGAAACCATTTTTAGACAGAATAAATATAGTTCTATAATAAGTATGGTAATCATAGTGCCGCCAATAATGATATAAAATCCATCTGTAATTGTATCAACTACTGTTGTTGCCGTTTCAGAATACGGGGCAAAAATCCTATAGGCAATTAACGCCACGACAGCCAAAATCATTATCCGGATACCCGCGACTGCAATCCGGCGAACAATTCCGTTGCTGCTTTCCTCAATTGCGTCAAATTGTTCCTCGGTTATTCCAAATTCTTCCGGTTTTGGCTTTTCCATCTTTTCTCCGGGTTTTCTACGAGGACGTTTCCTTGCCACAGAGACATCCCGCCGTAGCTGGATAAACTCCGTTCACAGAGTCCATATGGATTATAAGGAATTCCCGCTGGGCAGGCATAAGAACACGATAAATAATTCCTGATTTCTTGGGTTCCTTATTCCTTGCGAAATCAGATTTTCGACTTCGGTTTCTCTTCCTCCTGCATCAGTTGTTTAATAGCTTGAAAAACCACTCTGAAATGGGTATCGTATTTCTTTTCCATATCTTCTATTTTGCGTTTTAAGGCAGTGTAAGTCAGGATTTCACGTCTGAGTTTAGCAAAAGCCCTCATAATCTGGATATTGACCAAAATCGCCCGTTTACTGTTGAGAACGCTTGATAGCATTGCTACTCCCTGTTCAGTAAATGCGTATGGCAGGTATTTTGAATGTGCCCCTCTTTTTAAGGTGCCAAATTGGCGCCTTAGAAAACCCTGATATTCCTGCTGGGTTCGTTCAAACATAAAATCATCAGGGAATCTGTCTATATTTCTTCTCACCTGTCTCTTTAGTTGTTTTGTTTCCACCTCATAGAGCAAAGCTAAATCTTCATCAAACATCACTTTCTTACCTCTGAGATGCAGTATTTTATTTTCAATCTTTTCAACCGGAATCAGTTGAGTCATATTTATCTCCTTCTTCTTCGGGACGCATCATTTGTTAATCCCGAATAGTCTCCAGTGCCACACACCAAATCATATGGTTACTACCTAATCCTGCCATTTCCGCGCGGTTGTCCCTATTTCTTTTCTTGCTGTTGCTGGGCTTTTTTAATAAATCTACCGAATTTGCGGTCTTTTCTTCTTTTTTCAACCTCGGTCATCCTGTAATATTCAGTTTCTTTTCTTAATCTGGCGTAATTTGAATATTTATCCTTATCCAATCCGCCGGATTTAAGCGCCTCCAAAACCGCGCACCCGGTTTCGTTCGTATGGGAACAGTCCTTATATTTGCATTTTTCTGACAATGCAATTATTTCCTCAAACACATTTTCTATGCCGGCGTTTGCGTCGGTCATTCCGATTTCTTTCATTCCGGGGTTATCTATGACCATTCCTCCGTTTGCCAGGAAATACATTTTCCTGCTCGCCGTGGTGTGTTTTCCACCGCCGGTAATAAGATTTATGGTGTCGGTTTTAATGTCGTCTGTTCCCAGTAATTTGTTTATCGGGGATGATTTCCCCACGCCGGATGAACCCAGGAAACAATATGTTTTTCCTTTTTCTATATACGCCATTAATCCGCCTAATCCCCGGTTAGTGATAGCGCTGATGGGAATGACATTAATATCCGCAAATCTGGTTTTTAATTGCGACATTTTCAGGTTCAATTCCGCTTCAGATATCAAATCTATTTTATTCAAGATGATAGCGGGCTTTATATTGCCCTCATTAACCATGGTAAAATATCTTTCAAAACGGTTTAGATTATAATCTCTATCCACTGATTCGATTATGAACGCTACATCAATATTTGCCCCGATAAGCTGAGCCCCGGATTTATTGGTGTATTTTCTCCGCAATATTGTTTGGCGGGGCAGTAACCTGTGAATAACGGCTTCTTCCGTATTGCGTTCGGTAATAGCCACCCAATCTCCTACGCAGGGATAATCTTCTCTTGATACGGCTTTGAACATTTGTCTGCCGGATATCTTTGCCATGTATTCTTTGGTTATGTTTTTTACTCTATACGCTTCTTTGTATTCGGCAATAACGCGCGCCACTTCATAACCATCTAATCCTAAGGCGCTCCGATTAGATTCAAAAAATGCGCTATAGCCCAAGTCTTCAAGTTTCATTTTATCCTGCTTTATTCATATTTAGTTGCGGCTGGATAACCAGCCATAAGTCTTTCGGTTAGACCTGCCTACGCTTCCACCAAAGGCGCCTGCCCGACTGTATGGTCATTCGGGCGGGAGTCCAAAACGGGCAAGAGCGCTATTCTGATATCGCGGGTCATAGGTTACCTCCCTGCATTTGAGCCAATCCGGCAGACGCACTTTTTCACGCCTGTCTTTTAACTCTACTTCTGCCAGAATCAAGCCTTTGAGTTTACCGTGAAAGATATCCAGTTCAAGCCGTCCGATTTTGTATCTGGTTTTCTTAATTGTGCCGAGACTGAATTTTAATAGCCCTTTGGCGTGGAATAATGGAATCGGATATTCAAATTCCTCACGGCTTAGAAATCCTTTGCCCTTGATGGAAAATATGGCTTTCCGGCTGTCCACGATACGTACGCGAAGGACCGGCTCATAACTTAGGTAGCCCTGAATGACCTGATAACCCTTTCGGGGCAGATGTTTTTTATCCAGTTCCAGAACCTTATATTTCCTTTCAATCTCAAGTGCCATATTTTTTATTTTATTAAATCCTGTTCAATGTGGCAATTAAATAATTAAATTATACAA
>JAZDFP010000005.1:0-4919 GCA_043807745.1 Planctomycetota bacterium | reverse complement strand
GATGATGTTACTGATAAAACTTATGGCAAGGTCGGTTATGATCAACTTGGTAGCTTTGCTATCAGGGGAGACGAAGACCAACGTCTGGTAAGGCCTGATACGATACAACCTTCTCTTACCGCCATTGGTATAATGGTTCGTATCTTTATAGATAAAAAAACTAATGACCCATTAATAAAGCTTGGAGTTAGCGAAATTCTTAAGAGATTACCAACATGGGATACATCCAATCCTTGTATCATTGATTATTATTACTGGTTTTATGCTTCATATTGCTTGAATCAGTATGATGGACCTAGTGGAGCAAGTTGGACTGCGTGGAATGAAAAAATCAAAGATGTTTTATTAAAGCATCAACGCACTAAATCAGACGGTTGTGCCAACGGTAGTTGGGACCCTATCGACCGGTGGAGTAGTGAAGCAAGCCGGATTTATTGCACTGCTACCAACGTTCTGACATTAGAAGTTTATTATCGTCTTGGTATAGTTAAGTTGGGAGCAGGACACTAATCTGTTGATTAACACCAGCCACGGATTTCATAGTATAAAAACAACTTAACAAAAAAACAGGGAAATATAAAATAAATCTTCTGACTACCATATATTAGATGAATAGATATTTGCTGTATTGTTTAACCCCGTTAGAAATGTTCGCCCCAAATGATTCTGCAACTATCCGCATATTTCATTATTTAACGATACTGTCATTTC
This sequence comes from Planctomycetota bacterium, assembly GCA_043807745.1. Classification (GTDB taxonomy): domain Bacteria; phylum Planctomycetota; class MHYJ01; order JACQXL01; family JACQXL01; genus JAZDFP01. The sequence goes on along the minus strand of JAZDFP010000005.1, from coordinate 4,208 downwards.
TAACAGGGTTAACACTGATATTTTTACCGGGATTAAATGTAATAGGCGAAACGACAGAATCCCCAATCTCACCAACTAATAAAACAGTAGACGAGATAGTGGTTACTGCCACTAAGACCAAGCGCGATATCAAAGACCTTTCCGGCAATGCGAGTGTAATCAGTTCAAAAGAGATTACCGAATCAAATGCGACTACCTCTGACCGGATACTATCAAATCAGCCCGGCATTGATATTGAAGGCGGTAAATTTCTCGGTTCTAAGTCGCGGTTGAATATTAGAGGATTGCAAGGTAACTACGGTGCACAACGTGTTTTAGTCTTGGTCGACGGCAGACCTGTTAATGAAGAATATATGGGCGATGTGGATTTCCGGACAATTCCGATTGATAATGTGGATAGAATAGAAATTGTCCGCGGTCCGACCTCAGCATTATACGGCTCTAATGCAATGGGCGGGGTGATTAATTTTATCACCAAACGAGTCCAGGACAATAAGCCATTCGTGGAGATAAAAAACTCAGTAGGTGATTTTAATACCTACGGAACAAGTATTCAGCACGGAGCCAAATTTAGTAAAATGGATTACTTTATCTCGGCTAATGACGAAACCACGGATGGATACCTGAAAAATTCCGACGGCACACCCAGAGATTGGCAGACACAGAATGTTAATAACCGAGTCAATTTATCTCTGGATAAAGACAGCACGTTGGGGCTTTCAATGGGATGGAATAATGGTAACGGCCATGAAGAGAGTTTTATCCGCGAACTCAGCCGGGATTATTATGACCTTATTTACCAGACAAATTGGTCTCAGGATAAAAAGACGGATTTTTCAGCACGTATTTACCGTAATGGTCTGGCTCAGACATTGAAATGGGATTATGGATTTAACGGTAAATATAATCAATCCACCATCGGCAGTCAGGTCCAACAATCAGCAGAATTAATAAAAGGGCATCTGTTTACATTTGGCATTGATAACAAGACAGAGGATGTGCTGGTTAAAGAGGCCGCTGGGAAAATAGATGAGGTTATAAATTCGTCTGCGCTTTACATCCAGGATGAAATGATATGGCAGGAGAAATTGATACTGACCATTGGATTACGCAATGATAATAATGACCAATTCGGCAATGAACTCTCACCCCGGGCAGGTGTAGTTTATCATCTAAGCGACCAGGCATCTTTGAGGGGCGCAATAGGCAAGGCATATCGGGCACCCACAGTCTCAGATTTATATCTGCCTAAAACCTCTTATTTTGGAATGACCTTTGAAGGTAATCCCAATTTGGGACCTGAGACAATCTGGTCAGTTGAAACCGGATTGGATTATAAATTCACCGAGGAATTAATGTCCCGACTAACTATTTACAAATCCGCTCTTAGGGATGCCTGGGATTATATGAGGGACCAGGATAATGTCTTCAGACCGCGTAATGTCACCAAAATATCAATTACCGGACTTGAGGCGGAGATGAATTATGAGATGCTCAAAGGATTAAGTGCTTTTGCCAATTACACAGCCAATACTTCTAAATATGATGAGAGTAAAACTAATCCATCCATACAAGGCAATTATGTTGAAAATGTTCCTTTGGCACAGGGGATTTTCGGTGTGAGATTACAACCGGAAAGTGATATGACTATTAACCTGAAAGTTAAAGGAAGCGGTATCCGTTATACTGACCCCGATAATACCGGGGCAAATAAATTGCCTAAATATATGGTGGCTGATGTTGATTTAAATACCAGGATGACCAAGAACGGCACAATCTTTCTTTCGGTTAATAACCTATTTAACCGCGACTATAAAGAAGTAAAGGATTATGCTCAACCCGGCCGCTATTTCACTGCCGGATTTTCATTGAGATATTGAGATCGTCCCAATATCCATCGGGGCGGTGTTAACTTACATCAACATTCCACCGTCTACGATGAGAACCTGACCTGTGATATAATTTGATTTATCAGAAGCAAGAAAAAGAACTGCATTAGCCACATCTTCAACAGTGCCTAAGCGCTGAAGCGGAATACGCTCCGTCATCTTCTTTTTTACCTCTTCATTAAGCACTTCTGTCATTGCGGTTTGAATGAAGCCCGGAGCAATGGCATTGACATTGATATTACGGCTGGCAAATTCCTTAGCTGCGGATTTGGTAAAAGCAATAACGCCTGCCTTTGATGCGGCATAATTTGCCTGTCCGGCATTACCTCCTATGCCAATAACCGATGCAATATTGATAATCTTACCTGAGCGTTGCTTTAACATATATCTGGAAATTGTCTTAGTGCAATTGAATGTGCCCTTAAGATTGATATTGATGACCTTATCCCATTCTTCTTCCTTCATCCGCATAATCAGGTTATCACGGGTAATACCTGCATTATTGACAAGAATATCTATTACAGGAAAAGTCTTATAAGCCTCTTCTATTACATTTTCTACTTCAACTGAATTACTTATATCAACTTTCTTTGCCAGTGTTTTTACATCTTTGGCTTGTATTTCTGCGGAGGTGGTCTTGAGGGTATTTTCATCCACATCAAAAAGGATAATATGACAACCTTCAGCGGCAAGAGAAAGACTTATCTGTTTACCTATTCCCCGCCCGGCTCCGGTTACCAACGCTACTTTATCCTTTAAAATATTAGCCATATACCTTATCTCGTAATATATGAGTAAACAGATTAATCCGCTCAATCAGTTTACCTATTCCATATTCTAATAATTATTCAGATTTTACTAAACCGAAAAACGATTGTCAATATATAGAACTTAAAATCGCCTTGACAAAACAATACATTCTTCCATACCTGTCCGATGTTAAAGAAAACTATTAACTTATGTGCGGCGTCGTGCCCGTAGGTGTATGCGTGTTAAATCAACGGTATGTCGAGGTTTTGATAACAAATAAGATTTATTTGACCTCACTTAATGTTTTTAGAGTCTCACGGGCTCGGCTCTTGAGGTTTTCGTTCTGGGCATAATAGATGATATACTGTATATCTGTAATATTCTCCCGGGAAACAGATTCTTTTGCACCCAATTCTATCAGTGAGATAGAAGCCAATCCACGTACATATTTGTTTTTATCTTTCAACAATTTTGTTAATTCAGAAATAGATTCTTTATTATTACCTAATCTGCCGAATGCATCGGCAACCGACCATCTGACGGTGCTATTTTCATAACTGAGGAATTTTGTCAATTCAGTGATTGATTCCTTAGCGTCCAATTTACCAAGCGCATATGCTGTAGAAATCAGCATATTAGAATATTCTGTTTTTAATGATTTTATTCGCTCCTGAACCGACTTTTTATTATCGGCTTTCACGAAAATATTAGCAACAAGTCTTTGATTATACCAGTATTCATTTTTAAGAAGTCTCATGGTACCCGGGATTGATTCTTTGGCATCCAGTTTGGCAAGTGTTTCGGCTGCCGAACCGCGAATAAACCAAAAATCATCCCTTAATAATTTCAGCATTTTAGGTGTGGCTTCTTTGACGCCCAAATTACCGACTGCTTCTATTGCGGTCATTTTAATGTTTTCATCGCTGTCATTTAATAATTTTATCAATTCAGCAATCGATTCTTTAGTTCCAAATTTACTTAGGGCGCGTACAGCAGACGTTCTCACGTAATCCTTTTCATCACTGAGCAGTTTTATTATTTCCGGAAAAGATTCTTGAGCAGTCAATTTACCGAGCGCATCTGCGGCTGACCCTCTCATCCACCATTTTTTATCGGTCAATAGTTTTATCAAATCAGGAATGGCTTCTTTATCACCCATTTCTGCAAGCGCCTCTGCGGCTGCACTCCGACTGTCGTAATACATAATTTGCCATTCCGTTAATTGATAAGAAATGCTGAAACCACCAAAATCATAGGAAACAGTTTCTTGTGCATCATCAATTTTTTCTTTTAACATTTTTCTTAATTCCGGGATTGCTTCTTTGGCACCAAATTTACCAAGTGCCCGAGCGGCTGACCGGCGCACATGTCTATTGCCGTCTTTTAGCAGTTTTATTAACCTGGGAATGATTTCTCTGGCATCTAACTTGCCAAACGCCTCTGCAGCTGCTTCACTCACATATTCATCACCGTCATAGAGTAATTTAGTTAATTCGGGAACCGATTCCTTTACCCCGAAATCACTGATAACATTAATGGCTATTTTACGAACGGATGATTCTTTGTCTT
>JAZDFP010000004.1:0-5763 GCA_043807745.1 Planctomycetota bacterium | reverse complement strand
TCCTCATATAGGCCAGTTTTTAAAAATCCAGGCCGTTCGTGGATTCTGGGGTAAAATAAGATACCTCCTCTCTTATATTTTCCCTTCAGAATTGTTTATGAAAGAAAAATATCCAACAGTTTACAAATATCCATTTCTACTTTATGGGTATTATCTATATCGCCCTATCTATTTAACTTGTCAGGGTATCAGATTATTAGCCCAACAGTTAAAGGGCTTGTTGTAAGTGTAGAAGATTAACTATACAACTAAAATATGGGGTATCCCCCCAGATACCCCATACCTATCCCCCACATACCTATGGAGTATCTCCCCCATACCTATGGAGTATCCCCCCAATACCTATAGAGTATCCCCCTAATACCTATGGAGTATCCCCCCTATACCTATGGAGTATCCCCCACATACCTATGGAGTATCTACCACCCTACGGGGTAGTATCTAGGGAGTCCCCCTTTTCTGACGCCTGCATATAGCAGACAGACAGGCCTGATAAATCAAACACCGCTACTGTGCGACAAATTGCACTGCTACAATATAAATTAGTAATTTGGTAAGCGGATTAAGCAGATTTGTTATACTATCTCACTGCCCAATCTGCTAAATCCGTTTTATCTGCTAAATCTGCTTACCTCTTTGAAATTCCATACGATAAATATAAAATATATTGACAGTTGTTGTAATATAAGTTAAACTATAAAATCATTATTAATAAATTCTAATGGGGGTGTAGCTCAGTTGGGAGAGCGTGTGAATGGCATTCACAAGGCCAGGGGTTCGAACCCCCTCACCTCCACCATTTATATATGTTAATAGTTGATAGTCATGCTCATCTTGATTTCCCGGAATTCCAAAAAGACCTGCCGGAAGTCATCGCACGCGCTAAAGAACATAATGTTGGTTATATCATCACCGTAGGAACTGACCTTAAATCGTCTCGCCGTGCCATAGAATTGGCAAATTTTTATCCTGAGGTCTATGCGACCATCGGGATTCATCCGCACGAAGCAAATAAAATCACCGATTCCGACTGGCAGGAATTTATCAAATTAATACATAGCGATAAAGTCATAGCCGTCGGGGAAATTGGTTTGGATTTCTATAAAGATTTGTCTCCCCGCCAGTCTCAAAAGGATATTTTTATCAAGCAACTTAATCTTGCTAAAGAACACAAAAAGCCGGTTATTATCCACGACCGTGAAGCACATAAAGAGTGCCTTGAGATATTAAAAGAAGTAATGGGTTCTAAAATACAAGGTGTGGCTCATTGTTTCTCTGGTTCCAAAGAAATTGCCCAGGAATATTTAAATCTGGGTATGTTTATCTCAGTGGCTGGTCCTGTTACATATCCCAATGCCGCCAAATTAAGAGAGACTGTCAAAACTATCCCGGTGGAATCATTATTACTGGAAACAGACTGCCCCTTTCTGGCACCACAGGCAAAACGTGGTCAACGTAATGAACCGGCTTACCTGATATACCATATCAATGAATTAGCCAAGATTTACGGATTATCAGCAGAAGATATAACCAGAATAACCACTCTAAATGCCAGTCATCTTTTCGGGTTAAATATTGTTTCTCGCTGTAAGAAAAGTGTTAAGACAGATACCGAACCTGCCCGACTGCACCGTTCAGGCGGGTCGGAAACTATTGCTTATCCCATCCGCAATTCTCTATATCTTAATATTACAAACAGATGCACCTGCAAATGTTATTTCTGCGTAACCCGTTTCAGTGATTATGTTAAAGGTCACAATCTGCGTTTGACTACAGAGCCTTCTTTAGAAGAAATCTTATCGGCAATCCCGCCTGATGTCCATATTAAATATAAAGAAGTGGTATTTTGCGGCTATGGAGAACCCACTCTAAGATTGGATATTATTAAGGGAGTCTGCCGCTATTTAAAAAAGAAAGATATGCATATCCGGATTAATACTAATGGACATGCGAATATCATTGCCAACAAATCTGTTCCTCCGGAATTAAAAGGATTGGTTGATAGCGTTTCAGTCAGTCTTAATGCGTTAACTCCGAAAGAATATAAGGAGATATGCCAACCCCAATTCGGCGAACAAACATTTAATAAAGTAATTGAGTTTATCAAGGAAGCAAAAGAATCGCTACCTTATGTAGAAATAACTACCGTAATGCGTCCTGATATTGACATAAAACCTTTCCAGAAATTAGCAGAAGATTTAGGAGTAGATTTTAGAGCAAGAATTTATAACGAAATTGGTTGACCCCTATAATAATTTATATATAATCGTTAAAATAAACTGTTGCTCATAACTAACTATGGAATAGATTTCCCATAGATATTGTGGGCGTTATAAAATTACGAAAGGAGTTGGCTATGCCAGCAGAAAAAGGATATTGTGTAAAATGCAAAGCAAAGAAGGAAATCAAAGGCGCCAAAGAAGTCACAATGAAAAATAAAAGGAAAGCATTAAAAGGAAACTGCCCTGATTGTGGCACCGGAATGTTTAGAATCCTTGGTAATAAATAAATCTTAATCTATAACGAAACCACAGATGAACACGGATGGAATACTCTGTGTTCTCCCTGCCCCGTTAGAAGCGTTAGCATTGATATTTTGTAGACTTTCGTTTTTTTATTACACTGTATTGCAACATCGCTTCTAACGGGGTGAATGCATCTGTGGCAAGGTGATTTTATAATTTGAGACCGTTAAACCTTTCAACGGTGTCATTCTGAGCGAAGCGAAGAATCTCACCAAGCATAGTTTTGAGACCCTTCACTTTGTTCAGGGTGAGATCGTTGACTTTGTCAACAATCTCAATTTATTCATATCTATCTTTATTCACACCTGTCTATCGTTAAGGATACTCTATTTAGTTGACATAAGAAAAATATTCACTTAAAATATAAATTAATTAAACCTGAAACAGGTTGTTTTCGTTTATATTAATATGGATAGACTATTAAAGTATCTTATAATTTGTCTGTTGGGAGTTGCTCCAACCGCTACATTATTACTACAACCTAATCAGCCGGAATGCGCTGATTCTAAGTCTGCCCAGTCCCCTACTGCTAAAGATGAAAAGCCTGATCCTTCAGTTAAACTACCTGATTATCAGGTAATTACTATGTCGCAGGGAGAAAAGATATATTACAGAAAAAGCTTGGTTGAAAAGATAGAAATTGATGGTTTTGTATCAAATCCGTCAATGCCGCTTGAATTTATTGCCTGTGCCGAAGGCGGCAAAGATTACGAATCATTGGTGGTTCTGAAATGCAAGCCGTGGAATATTCATTTAGCATTGATTTTATCCGGCCTCAAGGAAGGCAAAGGTCCCCAATCATTCGGCGACCCTACTAAACCAACCGGTGATTTCGTTCTGGTATTCGTCTCTTGGGAAAAAGATGGTAAAACATTCTTTTACCGGATTGAGGATTTAATTATTGATGCCCGGACACAGAAACCATTGGAATTGGTAGGTTGGTCTTTCAGCGGTTCCATGTTTGTAGATGAGATAGATTATGATACCGGCAAACCTACCGGCAAAAAGATATATCTGGCAAACAATGAAAAAAATATCATTGCCAACTGGCACGACCCGGCGGCTATCTTGAATATTCCTACTCAAGGCGGACTTTATTTTCCCAATAAGGAGATTTTACCGCCACGCGAGACAAAAATTACTATGACGATACGCCCTCCCGATACTAAAGAGTTAGAAGATTTAAAGAAAATAAACAGCATTGTTGCTGAACGAGAAAAAGCAGAAAAACAACAGAAACAACCGCCAAAATGAAAAACGAACCATATAATAACTTACTAAAAAAGATTAGCGGATACTTATGGAGTTTAATCATTCTGGATAGTTCGTTTAAGACAGGTTCGTATTTGATTATCGTTTCTATTATATTGCTTCTTATATCCAAAATTACCAACATATTATTTTTATCTCAATCCTACTATTGGTTATTGATTAGCCCTTTAATAGGGTTGAGTTTAGGATTGGTTATCGGTCTCTTTCGTAAGCCATCGGTTTCAGAAACGGCATCGGTTATTGATACCAAATTGGGACTTGACAATTATTTATCAACAACTCTGGAATGCATCGCAAAACAATCACCTAATCAAATAGAACAATCACTGGCGGACAATATAAAAAAAGACGGCATCAATCACTTATCACGATTTTCCTTTGTGTATAACTGGCGTGCCCCTTCTGTATTTATGATATTGGCAGGAATAACGTTGATTATTTGGTTCACTCCGGTAGCCCATTCCGGTGTTTTGAACAAATTAGGCGTAACAACAAATACTTTCTCATCACCCGAAATACCCAATCTTATTAATATCTCTCAGGGATTATCCGAAATCAAACAAAACACGGCAACCAATCAGGATGTGCAGGAACTGATACGTCAGATAGAAACCCTATTAAATGATATCCAAAATACTCAGCAGAATTATTCTATCCTATTAGAGAAAATAAACCGTTTCATACAGGAGATTCCCAAACATCAGGAAATACCGCATCAGGAATCTGCTCGCTTACAATCTTTATTGCAAAGATTAGAATCATTGGTTAATGTCAGAATATCCAATGCTTATAATGTAAATACGAAAGGGGGTGAAAGTAACGGTTTTTCACGCTATCAACCGGAATCCCAGCAGGTCACAAAATCTCCTCAGGCAGAATATAATAATAAAATTGAAGAGGTTCAACCTGATATTCAGTCGGAACCTCATCAAGAACCAATCAACAACCCTTATTGGCCTGAGGAATATAATGAGATTATCAAGAAATATTTCAGTAAAGAATAATCCTTCGCTATGCTCGGGATAAGTGCGACTCCCGACGGGATAGTCGGGATAAGGGACACTAACTCGCTATGCTCGAAGTGTCCCTAATAATTCGCGGAGTTTACCCCGATGACCATCGGGGCTCAAAGTCGCACTAATAAATTTAATAGAAAGGAGATAAGATTATGAAACATAATATTTTATTAGTAATTGGCTTGATATTAATTGCCGGTGTGATTGTGGTTCTTTCACTTGTAATGAAACCGATGTCTACTAAAAACATCAACCAGCCAAAGTCGCCCGCGGACATAGTGATACCACCTGTAGTATCTCGCCCACTGGGTGACCCTGTGGGTCAACTTCAAACTCCTGAACCTGCTCGGTCAATTAAACCCGACTTGGAACAGGCGTTTGATAAAGGATTATCTTGGCTGATGCAAAAGCAATTACCTTCAGGTTCCTTTCCTGATTTAGAAGGTAAAGATGATGTGGCATTTACTGCTATGGGTTTGATTATTATGGGCTCGTCGCATTTAATCATCAAATCCTCAGACCCAACGAACCAGATTGTCTACTTGAAATATGGCGAAGAAACTACCAAAGCCCTGAGATATATTCTCAGCCGTTCCCAGGAGAACGGAAGCGTAATGGACCCTGGCAAGATACCGTCATTTGATATATATAAAACTTCTTTGGCTATTGTAGCCCTTAAAACCATTATGCCCTATCGTGTAGAACAGGATGAGATTAAAAAGGCTGTTGATAAAGCAGTTGAGTATCTGCAGAAATCGCAATACGGTCCTGAATCTTCTGACAAGAATATGGGCGGATGGGGCTATAAAGAAGGTGATACCGAAAAAACACCTAATCCCAATCTATCCACTACCTCTTATGTAATAGATGCTTTATATAAAGCCGGATTGGAAAAGGACAGCGAGACATACAAGCGCGCCGTTGACTTCCTGATGAAGATTCAGGATAGC
>JAZDFP010000003.1:0-13757 GCA_043807745.1 Planctomycetota bacterium | reverse complement strand
GACGATGGTATGACCTGCGTTAGCGCCACCTTGATAACGAACAACAAAGTCAGATAAAGAAGAAAGGTACCCAACGATTTTACCTTTACCTTCATCGCCCCATTGAAGACCGATAATACATTTTATCATACGTGACAGGTTTTTGTTTCTTCGGTTTTAACCTTATGTTTTTTATTAGTAATGGTATAAACACAAATTTCACCGCACATTGAACAGGCGGTTTTTGATTTGGTTTTGCGAAGAGAACGGTATCGTGCTGATTTTTCAGGGTCAATAGAGAGTTCAATCTGTTTTTCCCAATTGCACTGGCTGCGGTATTGGGAGAATAATTTATTGCGTGCCCAGGCTGAGACATTGCCTTTGGCGATATCGGCAGCGTGGGCTGCGATGCGCGCCGCGATGACGCCTTCTTTGACATCATCATCCGTGGGTAATCCGAGATGTTCACTCGGTGTGACATAGCATATAAAATCAGCACCGGCCCAACCGGCCACAGCGGCTCCGATAGCAGAGGTGATGTGGTCATAGCCGGGCGCAATGTCGGTTACCAAAGGCCCAAGCACATAAAATGGCGCTTCGTTACAGAGCGTTTTTTGGAGTTGGACCTGTGCTTGAATCTGGTTAAGAGGGACATGACCGGGTCCTTCAATCATTACCTGAACATCTGCGGCACGGGCACGGCGTGCCAGTTCAGCCAACGTCATTAATTCATCTATCTGGGCGCGGTCAAAAGCATCACATATCGCACCGGGCCTCAAACCATCTCCTAAACTGAGCACTACATCATATTCCCGGGCTATTTCTAACAGCTCATCAAAATATTCATAGAGCGGATTTTCTTTATGGTGAATCTTCATCCATTCAGCCAGAATAGTGCCTCCCCGGCTGACGATTCCGCCGGTTCGGTGGTATTTTCCCAGCGCCGATATAACAGAACGAGTTACTCCGCAATGAACCGTGATAAAATCCACGCCGTCGCGGCAATGGTTTCCAATAGCCTTGAATATATTATTCTTGGTAAGTTTTTTTATGGCGTTATGTATGTCTTTAGAAGTTGATGATGATTTAAAAAGTTGAACAATGGCTTCATATATAGGAACTGTCCCGAAAGGAATATTTGATTTAGCCAGAAGTTTCCGGCGGACACTTTCACTATTTTCTGAAGTGGATAGGTCCATTACGGTATCGGCACCGGCATCACAGGCAATCTTTAATTTGTTTAATTCATCTTTAATATTCTGATAGTCACTTGAAGTGCCGATATTGGCATTAATTTTTATGCGTAGATTTTTGCCCACGCCGCAGATGACTTTTTGAGGTAAATTCGGATGGTTTTCCCAGCGCAGGCGGTTGGAAAGAAGAACGACGCGTCCTTCTTTAATCAGTTCTATTATGTTCTGTGGGGCGATATTTTCAGCCTGAGCTACCATGTGCATCTGTTCTGTAATCACTCCGGCTCGGGCTTTTTTTAATTGTGTCATATTTCCATTATATCGGCGGTTTTTTTGTTAAGTAACTCGTCAATTTGTTTCTCGTTTTTTTCGGTTAACTTTTGCAAATCGTCTTTGAGTTTGAATTTAGCGTCCTCTGTTAAGGTTTTTTTCTTTTCCTCGTCCTCAACAAGGCGAATACTGTCACGGCGGATATTACGAACGGCTACTTTGGCTTTTTCAGCGGTATCTTTGGCAATCTTACTTAGTTGTTTTCGTCGTTCCTCGCTTAAGGGTGGTAAATTTAATCTGATTAGCTTGCCGTCATTATTCGGATTTATACCCGTATCAGATGTCATAATTGCTTTTTCAATATCCTTGAGGAATGTCGGGTCATATGGTTTAATGATAATCATGCGCGGCTCCGGGATGGAAATATTAGCGACTTGTTTCAATGGTGTGGGAGAGCCATAATATTCTACTCGGATATTTTCCACCAATGCCGGAGAAGCACGACCTGTTCTGATACCCTTGAATTCATTGATCATAACTTCCAGTGCTTTTTGCATTTTTTGCTCGGCATCATTACATATTAAATGATTTGTCATAGGCAACTCCTTTTTCTACAACATATTGATACGTAGTAATTCAATTTATCAGGAAAGTTTATTAATTGTTTGTCGCTTATTATGAGATGACAGTTCCGATTCGTTCTCCCTGGATAGCTCGTTTTATATTACCACGTTTGTTAAAGTTAAAAACTATAATAGGGATTTTTCTTTCCATGCATAGCGTGATTGCGGTAGAATCCATTACTCTCAATCTATTTTTAATAACCTGCATATAATTGAGACGCTCATATTTTTTTGCCTGACGGTTTTTCAAGGGGTCATCAGAATAAACGCCGTCAACTTTGGTAGCTTTGAATATGGCATCGGCATTTATTTCAGTGGCGCGCAAGACAGCTGCGGTATCAGTGGTAAAATGAGGGTTGCCCGTGCCGGCGGCAAAAATCACAACCCGGCCTTTTTCCAGATGGCGGATTGCTCGACGGCGGATAAAACGTTCGGCTACCGCTTCCATCGGAATAGCTGTTAATAATCTTGTGGGAACGCCGTTTTTTTCCATTGTGTCCTGAAGAGCCAGTGCGTTTATGACGGTTGCAATCATGCCCATGTAATCAGCTGTGGCTATATTGACGCCTGATTTTTCGAATTCACCTCCTCGGACAATATTGCCGCCGCCCACCACCACGGCTAACTGGACCAGAGGAACGACGGAGATTAGTTCTTTAGCTAAAGAGTTGACTGCGTGAATATCTATACCATGACCGTTTGTTTGGCAGAAACTCTCGCCGCTGAGTTTCAGGACTACTCTTTTATATTTTGGTTGTTTCACTTATTTGATTTATCTGCCGATTTCAAACCGCTGGAATCTTTTGACAACTATATTTTCACCGAACTTAGCGATATGATTTTTTATCAGGTCACCGATCTTGACTTTGTCATCCTTGACAAATGGCTGGTCAAGCAAGCATTTCTGCGAATAGAAGAATTTATCCAGTTTGCCTTCTACAATTTTATCGGCTATTTGAGGCGGTTTATCTTTGACTTCTTTACGGTAGAATTCTTTTTCCTGGTTTATAATTTCTTGATTTAACTGGTCACGGGATACCACCGCCGGAGACATTGCTGTGATATGGAGGCAGATGTCTTTAAGTAGTGTCTGAAATAATTCATTATTACCGACGAAGTCGGTCTCGCAACCTAGTTCAACAATAACTCCCATTTTGCCGTTTGAGTGGATATAAGAACCGATACGTCCTTGTAAAACGGATTTATCCATCTTCTTTTCTGCGATTGCTAATCCGCGGCGTCTGAGATGTTCAACGGCTTTATTTATATCACCGTTTGTTTCAACTAACGCTTTTTTGCATTCAACTATACTGGCTGCTGTTTTGTCTCTTAGTTCCTTTATTTCTTTGGCTGTAATATTAACATTCATAATTTACCTCGCTCGTTTATGGCGACCATATTTTCATTAAAGAAGGAGAGTTTAAATATTTATTTTTTTGTATTTCTTGTTGAATCTTCTTTTCTATGTCTGCTCCCTGTTCTATGGCTTTCTTCTTTATCACCGCCAGTTTTCTTTTTAAAGTGAATAATTTTCTTGTGAGATTTTTCTATTTCTTCGTCAGTTGTTTTTAGCGGTTTGATTACCATTTCGCCTTTACCTTCAATAATGGCATCTACTAATTTGCTTAAAACAAGATGGACTGATCTAATGGCATCATCATTGATGGGGATAGGGATAGTTGTTTTGTTAGGATTACCGTCCGTATCAATCAGGCAAATGGTAGGGATATTAGAACGATAAGCTTCATCTAAAGCGGTTTTAGAACGGATTTGGTCAACCGCAATGAGAACTGATGGTAACCGAGACATTTCACGTAATCCGCCCAAGTTATTGTTTAGTCTTTGTAACTCCCTTTGGAATTGAGATTTTTCTTTTTTGTTAGCATGAATAATAGTTTCATCAGCCACGGATTTTTCAAACCCGATAAATTTAATCAACTGTTTTTTGATAGTATCAAAATTAGTGAAAGTACCGCCCAACCAACGATTATTAACATATGGCATGCCGCATCGTTTTGCTTGTTCTTCAATAATACTTGTTAGCTGTTTTTTAGTGCAGACAAACATAGCTAATTCACCTTTTTTAGCAATAGCTTTGAGTAATTCAGTTGCTTGAATTACCCCTCTTATTGTTTCTTTTAAATCAATAATATGAATTCGTTTACGAGTTCCTAAAATATATGGTTTCATTTTAGGATCCCATCGTTCCATACGATGTCCAAAATGAGCTCCGCTTTCAATTAAATCTGGCATAGCAATTATATTCATCTGAATTTGTTTCTCCTTCTATAATTTATTATAAACCTTTTACGTTATTTTTTTCATTCTATACAATATATTCATTGATGTCAACAAAATAATTGACAAATTGCACTTAAAAAGTAATACATTAATAAGATTATTATAGGCGGATGTAATTCAACGGTAGAATGCAAGCTTCCCAAGCTTGATGTTGCGGGTTCGATTCCCGTCATCCGCTCCAAACAATATAAAAGAAAAGGGAGAGAATAATGTTTGAGACCGATTATAACCTGACAGATGAACAGAAAGCAATGCGTTCACTGGCCCGCGAGATTGCCGAAGAAAAAATAAAGCCTGTGGCTGCCAAATATGATGAGGCAAATGAATTTCCGTGGGAAATAGTTAAAATATTAATTGATGCCGGACTTTTCGGTGCTTTTATTGAAGAAAAATATGGTGGAACAGGTGGGGGAGTTTTGGATTTATGTTTGGTAACCGAGGAATTAAGTCGTGCTTGTGGTGGAATATCGTTGTCATTAGCCGGCACTGCTTTGGGAACATTCCCGATTATCCTTTATGGAAACGAAGAGCAAAAGAAGAAATATCTTACCGAGATTGCGGCTGGAAGGAAACTTGCTGCTTTTGCTCTTACTGAGCCAGATGCTGGTAGTGACGCCAGTGGAATCAAAACAACTGCGACTAAAGACGGTGATTATTATGTTATTAACGGCACTAAACAATGGATTACCAATGGTGGCGAAGCAAAAATATATTCGGTGATTACTATGACTGATAAGAGTAAGGGTGCACGCGGAGCAACTGCTTTTATAATTGAGGAGGGAACACCGGGCTTTTCATTTGGTAAAAAGGAGAACAAGATGGGCATCAGGGCTTCTGCAACTCGTGAACTTATCTTTGATAATTGTCGTGTTCATAAAAACCAGATACTTGGTAAAGAAGGTTTGGGATTTTTTGTAGCGATGAAGACTTTTGATGCCTCACGTCCTGGGGTTGCGTCACAAGCTGTAGGTATTGCTCAAGGGGCTCTTGATTTGGCTGTTCAATATTCCCGCGAGCGCAGACAATTTGGTAAGCCGATTTGTTCGTTTCAGGGACTCCAGTTTATGTTAGCTGATATGGCAACACAGGTGGCAGCCGCAAGATATCTTACTTATGAGGCGGCACGGGCGGCTGACAATAAACACCCTAATGTCGGTGCTATTTCTGCTATGGCTAAACTTTTTGCATCCGATACTGCCATGAAAGTTGCTACAGATGCGGTTCAGATTTATGGCGGATACGGCTATATGAAAGAATACCCGGTTGAAAAAATAATGAGGGATGCCAAGATTACTCAGATATATGAAGGCACTAATCAGATACAGAGAGAAGTGATAGCTTTAGAACTTATCAAAGAAGCAGCAAGGAAGAAATAAAAAAGAGAATATAGAAGAGGTTTTCCCCGTTGGAAATAGACGGAAACACAGTATTTCTGACGGGGCAAATAAACTCTGTTGTTAAGTTAAAAGTAAATAATATTGCCTAATTACATAATTAAAGTGTTTCCTATTTATAACGGGGCGTAGCGTAGTCTGGTTTAGCGCGCCTGCTTTGGGAGCAGGAGGTCCGCGGTTCAAATCCGCGCGCCCCGATTTCTATTCTTTTTATTACCTGACTCATAATCGGAAAATGATTAAATTAATTAAAGTCATATCTTTAATATTCATTGTTATTTCTATTGATAACTGTCTTCTTGCTGAAATAAAAATAACTGATATTGATAACAGGAGTTTCAGAGGAGACTTAATAACATTTGAAGACAATAAGACAACCATATCTTCAAAAAATGGCACGCCTGTTTCTTTTGCTTATGATAATATTACCGGGATAATTTTCTCTTCCCCAATAACCGCATCCATATTAAAAACAGAGATGGATTACTTTAAGATAGTTTTTGCTAATCAGGATGTCTTATACGGGACGATTTCTGATACAGGTAAAGATAGTTTCGTTATAAATAATTCCTTAATCGGTAATGTAGTAATTAATTTTGAGCAACTGTCGTTGATAGAAAGGGTAGATAATGAAAAACAGTTGACTTCTCAGATTAATTCTTTGGATGTCAGACAGTCAGACAAGCAAGACAATATTTTCCTTATTTCCGGTGATACAGATAGCGGGGTGGTTATTTCTTTGACGCCGGAAACAATCATCTTGAGGTCAGCTCTTTATAATAAGGAAAGATCGTATAATATAAAAGATATTAGGGCTGTTAGCTTTTTTTCGCCGGCAGTAAAAGGTAGAGATAAAATAATTTCACCTACTATTCAGACCGTGGTATATTTGATTGACAATTCACAATTGAGAGGTTCAATCATCCAGAGTGATTCGTTGAAACAGAATTCACAGGTTCTTTTGTCAACAGGGCAGACTACTTATTACCTTCCTATTGAAGCGATAAATTTTATATATTTCAGAAATAATCGTTGTGTTTATCTTTCTGATATCGAACCGGTAGAAGTCAAAGAATATATTGCATCAACTGGTGATTTATTGAACACTTTTTTATGGCACTATCAAAAAGATAGGAGTATTTTTTCGGGACAACCTATTTGTCTTCAGGGTAAGAAATATTTCAAGGGGTTATCTGTTCACGCTAACTGCGAGCTCAGATATAAGTTAAATAAAAACTATCAAAGATTCTACGCCACTATAGGGCTTGACGATACTGCGATTATTCAGTCGGGTGATTTTGAAGGTAGTGTTAAGTTTATAGTTTATCTTGATGGTCAAAAGGTCTATGAAAGCGATACATTTAAAAGAGCCGTTAAACCGGCAGATATTTCCATTGATATTAAGGGCGGTGATGAATTACGGTTGGTAGTTAACGATGCCGGTGACGGTTATATCTTGGATAGGGCGGCTTGGGCTTCGGCTTACCTTACAAAATAGGTTATTTATCTTTAATCGTATCTTTTTGTCTGTCTAATTCTTTTTGAGTCTCTGCCGTTTTTTTGACTAAGTCAGCGAATTCCTTCATTATATTAGGTTTGATAAATATACATAGATGAGTTTTACGAATAGAGTCAGTGGTGTGCTTAAAGAAATATCCCAAGAGAGGAATGTCACCGAAGAACGGGACTTTAGATATTATTTTAGATTTTGTTTCTCTGGTTAAGCCTCCGATTACCACGGTTTCTTTATCAGCAACTGTAACCGTTGTTTTAGCCATTCTTGAACTTTTAGGGATATCCTGGCCAGGGTTTCCCAAGAATTGTTCCGAGGTTTGTTCAATAACTAATCTGATATAGTCATCGTTACTGATATATGGAGTAATTTTTAGTTCTATTTTAGCTTCTACATATCCTCCAAAAGTAGTTTGTGCCGGTTGGCCGGTACCGCCGGGATAGGTCGTGGTAAAATAAGGAGCCAAATCCTTCATACTGATAGTTGCCTCGGTAGTATCATTAGCCAAAAGCACAGGTGCCGCCTTGAGGTCAACACCGCTATCTTTTTGAGAAGCCTGCAGTAAAAATGGGATACCAAATTTAGTATCTTTCCATAAACCTATAGTCATACTGCCACCCGCGTCCTTTTCACTGGGAATATTCGGCACTTTACCATTCTCGTTAGGTGTAGAAATGCCGGTGGAAGTGCCTCCGAAACCACTTAGTTTTTCAGTCGGATTTTTAACTGATGCTAATTCTACTCCTAACTGCACCATCTTTTCATCTGTTAATTCCGCAATAACCACTTCTAATAACACCTGCATCTTTTTGATATCTACTTTCTTTATAAGTTCAAGTATGTCTTCATATATTGCAGGGGGAGCATTTATAATTAAGGAATTAGTATTTTTATCCGGCTCAATGCTAATAGTTCTGTCAGATGCTTTAACGCTTGTTGGTGGGATAGCGGCTAATTGTTTAGTATAAATAGCATTGATAATTCTCGCCACATCCTCAGCCATAGTATTAGTTACTTTATATACATAGTAGTTGGTTTCTTTTTTAGACATATCTGAATCAAACATATCTATCATTTTAATAATTGGTTTCATATCTTTTTCCTGGGCAATCACAATAATAGAATTAGTTCGGTCATCAGAGAGGATACGGGGATTAACAGGTGGAACTCCGGGACGCGGTTTTACAGTTGCTTGTAGAGCTTGGCTATACTGGTCAAGATTGAGTTTTACGAATGTGGCTGAAGCGTATTTTAATTTGCGAATCTCGGTCTGGAAAGTAGCACCTTCCTGGTCAAGCATCTTAATAATATCATAATATCTTCTGATATTGGAAGCATAATCAGTTATAATCAGAGTATTACTTTCAGGAATTGGTAAATAAGAAGCATCACCTCTGCCTTTAAGAGGGGCTAATTGGGCTGAAAGTGTCTGCGCATCGGCATATTTAAGTTGCACGATCTGTGTTACAACCCGGTCATTACAGGGCAGGTTGTCTATTTCTGATAGAGGATTGACCGGAGCCGGGTGTTCACGTGCTTCGCCAATCTTTACAACCTTCCAAATCGGGTCGCTTTTAATTATGGTATATCCCTTCATTCGTAAAGTAGTATCAAGGATGGAGTCAATGATACTATTGTATTTATCGCTGGGCACCTTGAATGCGAGTGGAATAATATTAAAGGTTAGCTCTTTGATAGGGGCATCTTCACAGATAATAGGTCTTTTTTCACGCTCTGCTATGACCGAAAGTAATGAACCTATTTTAATATTGGCAAGGCTGATAGTTGATTCTTCTGATGGAGGTTGTTTCACGGCTGAGCCGGAAGTGTCTTCTCCAAAAGATAAAAGAGAATAAATCGATAATAACGTAACTAATAACAATATTTTACGCATATTTTCTCCCCTTAATTAAGTAGCCTAATATTAAGTTTAGTTCATCTAATTCTTATAAATATATATATTTTCTTGACACTGTCAAGTGTTTCCTGCTTAATTATGCGGGTAATTCCTTCCGATAATAGGGATAATTCGTCCCCGACATTACATTCGTCTGGGGCTCAAACGGGCCGTTAAATAGATATCGGTATTTTATGACTAATAAATTAGTAAAGAGTATTATAAAAGGCAATAAGATTTCCATTTCCAGAGCCATCTCATTGGTGGAAAACGAGAGCAAAGAAGCGGATAAATTATTAGCCATGCTCTATTCTTATGTCGGTAAGGCAAAAAGAATCGGTATTACAGGTCCTCCGGGTATTGGCAAAAGCACGCTTGTTAATGAATTGGTTATTGCTTTACGGGCGAGGCATAAGAAAGTAGGGGTTATTGCCATTGACCCGAGCAGTGTTTTCAGTGGGGGAGCAATCTTAGGCGACCGCATCAGGATGCAGAAAATCGGCGTTGACAACGACGTCTTCATACGGAGTATGGCAACCAGAGGAATGCACGGCGGTCTTAATAGGACTGCAACTGAGGTCGCTGATATCCTTGATGCCAGCGGTAAGGATTGCATTATCTTTGAGACTGTGGGCGTAGGACAATCAGAAGTGGAAATATTCAGGACCGCTGATGTGACGGTATTGGTTCTTTCACCTGAATCAGGCGATTCAATTCAGGCAATGAAGTCAGGGCTGATGGAAATAGCCGATATTATAGCGGTGAATAAATCCGACCTGCCCGGGGCTGATGCATTCGTCAGCAATCTCAGCAATACCCTTGAAATAAGCCGGTCTGCCAGAAGTAATAACAAGAGGATGGCTATTATTAAAACACAAGCCAATCAGGGTATCGGTATAGATGAATTGCTTAATGGTATTACTGATTATCTGAATAATTTAGATAAAACAGGGCAATTACAAGAGCGACGACGACGGCTATTGCAGGACAGAATTAAATCACTCATACTCTGCCGATTGGAAAATATTATTACTGACAATCCTAAAATAACAAAACAGGTTGATAGTTATTTGAACAATGATAGTTCAAAAGCCCTTCAAAAAATCACACCGTATGAATTTGTGGATAAGATAATAAAAGGAACTCTGAAGTAGCATACGCACGGGGTAAATAGTCCGGTGTAGGATGTTGAACCTGCCTGACGGCGAGCAGGTGTGTCCCACGAGAAAAATATCTAACTCCTATTGCTCTACAAGTGATTAGGGATAGCCTCGCCCTCTAACCGCTATCGCCTCACAGGGGATTAGATAGTGCCACACAATCTAACCCCTATGGCTCTGCAAGGGATTAGGAGGTAAGGCACAAGGGATTAGGGATAGCCACACCCTCTAACCACTATAGCCCTGCAAGGGATTAGATATAGCCACACTCTCTAACCGCTATCGCTCCACAAGGGATTAGGTATTGCCCCGCCTTCTAACCACTATAGCCCTGCAAGGGATTGGGTATAGCCACACCATCTAACCACTATCGCCTCACAGGGGATTAGGTAGTGCCACACAATCTAACCACTATCGCCTCACAGGGGATTAGGTAGTGCCACACAATCTAACCCCTATGGCTCTACAAGGGATTAGGGGGTAAGACGCAGGGGATTAGGCATAGCCACACCATCTAACCGCTATCGCCCCGCAGGGGATTAGGGGTAGAGGCACAAGGGGTGAGGGGGTGGGACGGTAGTAGGGCTCTACCAGGGGGGATGGGAGGGGGTATTGCCTTAACCCCTTGTCAGATAAGGGTCATCATTTCCTGAAGGTGCCAATGGATATTTCTGGAAGTATAGGTATAAAATTAGCCACTAAGACACTAAGGCACAAAGAAGAAAAACTAAATTATTCTTTGTGTCTTGGTGCCTTCGTGGCAGAATTTACGAAGTTTTCTGGATGAACGGCTTTAAACCCTGTTTTCTATAAAGATAAATATTCCATCTGACCGTATTGTAATGGTATTTGAGTCGTCTGGCAATCCGCTCAAACTCAATCTTCTGGTCGGATAGATAGAGGACCTGCAGGCGCCGGCGTTTTTGGTATTGGCCGGTTAATGAATATTGCTCCAGCCAGAACGAAACCTGCTTCCGTTCTTGCGGTGTAAGGGTGATAAAAGCGTGAGGATAGGGCATAGGATTGAAATAATTAAAGATGACTAACCGATACCTCTTAATTTAACCAGTTTTCAATCTTTAAGTCGGGAATTCTGTTAAAATGTGTATCATTTGAAACGAGAATAAAATCTTTCTCCTGGGCAAGAGATGCTATTAAAATATCAGCGTCTTCAATTGGTTTTCCTTGTGGACGTAAGGTAGCATATATTTCAGCCGCTTTATCAAAAATTAACACCGAGTCCAACAATGTTATTCCAAACGCTTTATATAATTCTTCAAACTTAGTTATTAGTTTTGTTAAAGCACCAACTGACAGAAGGCCTCGTTTTATCTCATAATAACTTATTGCATTTATAGAAATATCTTCTCTATTTAATAGTATTTCTTTAATCTTCTGGGATACTTTATTGTTCCCTTTTAGTATAGCCGTTATAATATTAGTATCAAGCAGATATGTCATTTGAAGAGGGGTCTTCTTTTTACAGTTGCGTCAAATTCTTTTAATTGCTCAGGAGATAAATCTTTTAAGATACCAAATGCTCCCTCTAAACCCTGAAGCATTTTAATTTGTTTTTCTGTTAATTTATGCTGTGATGTTTCTTCGGCAGGAATATCAAACGGTTTTGCTTCTGTTACCCACACTGTTTTAGTATCTTTATACCGGTTGAGTGTTATAATATCAGGAAAACGCTTTAAGGAAATTAAATTATATCCAATATTATCTACAATAAATTTTACTACGGATTCCCAAGTATCTTGAATAGTCGTATTACCGGAAAGGGTTTTTCCGTTAGTAACAATATCTAAAACAGATACAGACATCTTATTCAAACTCCTTTTCTAAAGCACCTTCTATTAGTTTGAAAAACCAGTCATGCATTATTGAATGAGATTCTTCTAACCACCTTTCAAGATTATCGGGAATTTGGGGAAGACCAGTATTTTTTGATTGAACCATTGTCTCCCAGATAATTGCATTTTGCCTTTCTTTTTGTCCGTTTACAAGTCTTAGAACCACCACTCCTTGAGGTTTAGTCAAAGGATAAACAAATTTTGTATCTAATTCCAAAGGCATATTTTTTACATTTGACCCGGTAAAAAACGAATCCGGTAATGAAATTGTGGTTTTCATTTTCTCTTTAAGAAACTCAAGAATATTTTTATTGTTATAGTCAAAATTATAGGCATCTATATATCGCAATAGTAACCCCTCAATCTTCAGAGAATTAAAGGCGTCCGGATACACTTCAAATAAGATTTTTACGGTTTTAAGGCACCGTGTTTTAAAATCATCCCAGTGGTATGATTTGGTATCATTAACAGTCAAAATACCCGGACCTATTTGGACAACTGGCCATCCTTCTTTAATTCTCCTAAACTGGTGTTGAATTACATAACCCGCTATTTCATCAGGCACCGAGGCAGATGGTAATGGCTTATGTTCCGGATAATCTTCTTTCAATCTGTTGTAAAGCATTCCTACTACTATTTTATAGTGAGGGTCAATGTTGATTCCACCTGTTGGAGATTGAAGTTTCCATCTTATTTCAAAAATCGCCTCTACTAATGGCTTACTATTTAAATCTTTAGTTTGCATCTCTCTTTACTTCTCAGAATAATTATCCTATTAACTGAAACTTTCGGTATGTTTTAATTTTACAATATCTCTTTAATTATAGATTTTTTATCTATAGATAAATATTTTTCCCAAATCAAGTAAAAGACAAAATATTCTTGATTATTTTCAATCTCCAGTCCTGTGGTTTCATTGTCTTGGTGGCAATGTCGGTTAATTCCTGTGGCACAATACCTATTATTTTAAGTTAATTACACACTCGGCTGGTAATTTATTTCTTATCTATATCAAACATTTCCAACGAAGTCAAGCCAAATTCTTTCATCTATGTAATCCGTGGCTTCAAGAATTTCACACAAAATCCAAAATACTATATCACATTTTGACTTCTCGTGCAAATAACATTACGTGGGGGAAAGAGACCTTGGACATGGTTGTTCTTTGATAAAGAAAGGTAGACGGGAGGTAGTATGAGGAAAGAATCTGTATAAAAATCCAAGATATTTTGTCACAAATCTGATTTTCGGGGATTTGAATACGGGTGGATAGAGCCTCTTGATGAGGTTGTTCTTTGATAAAGAAAGACATAATGGCCAAGAGGTAGATAGGAATATCACCAAAAATCTCAAATTCCTATATCACCTTTTGCCTTCTCAGGAATTAACTTAGTGGAGGGAGCAAGTGGCTTCCTCCCTGTGAATCCCGATAGATAAGGGCTGGAAGACGCTTGCTAAAGCGGAATAAGAGAGGTGATTAACGATTATGCAAGATTTCTCATATTATAACTTATTGTTATTTATGGGGTTATGAAGTATTTGCATAAAAATATTAAATATTTCCCCAAAAGGGT
>JAZDFP010000002.1:0-17092 GCA_043807745.1 Planctomycetota bacterium | reverse complement strand
CCAATAACTTTTTAATCGCCAGTCTGCCGGACCTGATGAATCTATTTGCTCCCAAAATATCGGTTTGATAATGTTAATCTTTTCTTCAGGTGATGCTGAATTATAAAAACTATCCAATGCAAATAACCGTGTTGATATTGAATATTGCGGATTAAAAATAGTCTTTTTATAGAATTCAGCTAAAAGTAATGATGTATTATTACAAAGTTTCATTAAAGCCCAAATTCTGGAAGCCAAAACATCTTCATTATCATTAGATTGGAAGTGCATTAACGTCTTAATATATTTTTCTTTTTCATCAGGATAAGCATTTCTAATAAGAAGTGATTTGCCAATAATTCTACATGCTAAAGACCGAATCTCCGGTAAATTTGAGTTTAACGATGCTAATATTATATCTGTACCGGAAACACAACTATCCACCGTAAAAATAATTACTTCTTCCATTTCAAATTGAAGTGTTAATGAAGATTCGGAAGGATATCTTTTTAAAAGAATATCTAATACGATAGGAGAGTAAGGATATTTTCTTAATGTTTCTAAAACTAATTTCCGCACCATATAAGACCCGTCATTAACTGATACCGAAAGTAATGAAATGATTGTAGTATCATTTATCTGAGCGAGGTATTTAATAGTTTCTATCCTGATTTGTTCTTCGGGGTCATAAATAAATTTCTTTAACCTGTCAACCGATATTATTTTTCCCGAATGTCCATTGATTAAATTAGTTCCAATAATACGAAGAGCCAGTAATCTTATCTGAGAATTCGGAGAAATAATCGCATCGTTTTCAAACCATTGAATGATTTCATCGTTTATCTTAATGCGAGGAATAAATTTTTCTAATAGTGAGGGAGATGAGATAGTTGATTTTTCTACCAATGAGAATATTAGTTTAATGCCATTCAAGGTTGGGGTAGTTGATTGATATTCTATAAGTTCTTCCAGTGCTTGAATTGACTTGACTTTATCTGTTGTGCGTATATTTTCCGAAATCTGACGTAGATATTCATCATTTTCAGCAAAAGAATGAGCAATAAATATCAGGTATAAAGCATTAAATAATAAGAAATAAGATAAAAATTTTATATTTCTTATTTTATACTCCATATTTATTTTATGGTAGGGCTTGAGGATTTAAAATAATCACGCCACTACTAATTAACTCACTGATAATCATAGCTATTCCTATAAATACAATGAGTGCCGGACTGATAATAGAAACGAATCTGATAATTTTGGCTGTATTAAATCCTAAGAATCGACCGGATGGTTTAACTAATGAAATTCCACCGACCATCAAAATACCGATTAGAATCAAAACGCTGGCTAATCCTAATGAAAAAGCCAGTATTAAAAACAAACCCCAAAGAGTCTTTTTTATAGTAATAGCCATAAGAAGAACTACTATCGCAGTTGGACAGGGAATAATACCGCCGGTTATACCTAAGGCAAGTATATGTTTAAGACGAACTTTTTCCAAATCTTGTATTTCGTCCGAATGGGAATGCGAAATTTCGTCGTGATGATGTTCGTTATTATTATGGTTATGATGCTCAATATGGTGCTTATGATGGTGATGATGTCCCACGCCCAATGGATGTGTTAAGCGTCTGACAAATAACCATAAACCCAGAATAACAATAACCACCCCTGAAGCAAATCCAAGATATACAGCAAGAGCGGTTTGGTTAATGTATTGTGCAGCTTCCAAAGCCAGTATGCCCGCTATAATTACGGTAAACAGGTGTGTCGCCGTTACAACTAATCCTAATATTATTGCTTGTGGAATCGTTCCACGGCTGCCTATCAGGTATGCTCCAACCAGTGTCTTTCCATGTCCCGGTGTTAAAGCGTGACCTGCCCCATAAATAAATGCCAAACCTAAACCAATAATAATCATCCACAATGATAAAGATTGGTTACGGAGAACATTAAGTATTCGGTCCTTGCCGGGATTGGCAGAAGCTGCATCTACTAAAGTTGTTGGACGGTTGAATTTAGGCTTGACATTATTGCTGATATCCTCGTAATTTAATTGCAAGCCGTTATAGTCACCGGGGTTAAACCAAAATCCGTTTTTAAATATAAGAGCCCGGGAACGTTGTTCGGGACTATAAGTAATATCTATGCCTTTACCTTGTGCAATAAATACCTTAAGTAATACCGTTTTAGATAAGGTATTGGTCATATAGAAAGTAAATGAATGTTGCTTTTGTTCAGCGATATCCGGAGAAGTTGTTAGCCCGGGCATCTTCAGACGTTCGAGGTCAAGAAGGAATTCAAGATTTATCTTGATTGGTACGGGTTCATTCTTATTTTCTGCTAATAATATTTTGGAACTGTATAATGCAAAAGACAAATCAGACCTACCATCAAATTCTATTTCAAGACCATTAGTTACTATATTTCTTTGCAAACCATCTAAAAATGTTTCTTTTTCTTCTTCTGAAATTATACCATTTTTATCGGTATCAATAAGAGAATAAAAATTAAGCGCTTCAAGGTCACCAATAGCAATCCAATAATCAACATAAAACATATCTTCCCAGATGCCCAACTCTATTGTTGTGCCTATTGATGTAACCTCGCGGTCTGTTAAATCATGCCCCCAAGCAGGTAAGATACATAAAAGAAGCAAAAGAATTACTGAAAATACAGATGAATAACATTTACTCATATTTCTCATTTACTTTTGATATTACCCCGATTTTCTGTAAAGGTCAAGAATAAGAATCACTTTCATTCACTCATAACTATCCCTTAATTTAAAACATCTTTGCTTTTATTAGATGCCTATTAATATGAATGGATGAGCAGTATAAAAAACTGCAGGATATATTATAATTTTGTTGACATTATTTATATAGAATCATTATTATATAATATCAGAGAATCTAAAAAAGGAGAAATTTATGCCAGTGACTTTAAAGGAAATTGTTCAGCAAGTAAAAATGCCAGAAGAATTAGTGCGTGATATACTTACAGAAAAACATGGCATCAAGGTTACAAGAGAACAAATGGATTTAATTTTTACGACAGCTCGTAAAATGGGTTATGATTTCAAGAAACTAAAAATAGGTAAACGATTGAATCTTCGCAAGGATATTTTAACCGATATAATTAAACAAATTGAATCCAACCCAAAATGGAAACGACAACAAATTATTGATTATCTGAAAAAGTCGTGCGAGATGGTCGAACGCGTGCATAAAAAAACATTCGTAGAAGAATTTAGCGATTAAGTTTTTTAGATAGATAATATCGTTCTAACGGGTCAGTTGGCTGTAATATATATGCTTGTTCATAAGCAAGTATACTTGCCTTGCTTTGCGCACCTTCCAGATAAGCATAAACCTCTCCTAATATTATATGATAACGCGGGCGACCGGAATCTAATTTTATTGCTGCGTTAAGATAAGAAATACTCTGCTCAAATTCTTTTATCCTATTTTCTGATATTTCTCCGGAGTTATTCATCTTGTTTTCACCACTAAACATCAATGCGTATGCCTTTTGTGCTAATTCGGCAGCTTTAAGTTTCAGTTGTCGTTCTGAAGCTGAGCCTATCTGGTCAATAATAGTATAACTAACCCCGCTTAATCCTATAATACAGAAAATTATTAAAATAACCGCTATTTTTCTCATCATTATTAACTGGGAAGAAGAGTTAGATATCTTATTTTTAATGTGATTAATTCGTTTTTCTATACTGGGATGTGTTAAAGAGGATATTCCTGATGTTTTTAAAGGAATCCCATTAAGATAAGCAATTTTACCCAATGCTCTCGTAAAACTATCAGGATTTGCGGTAATTTCTGTTGCAAACCAATCAGCCTGTAACTCAAAACTGCGACTTAACCGTCCGAAAATGACCAGCCAGAATATTATAAGCATTAATAGAGAAAAACTAAAATCCCATATGCCTTCCCCAATTAGTGCATTCACTAACCCATTCATGGAAAATAAGATGCTCATGTAAGCACAACTAAAAATCAGCATAATCGATAGATGATTGAATTTGGCGTGCCCTATCTCATGAGCAAAAACAGCGGCAACTTCTTCGTCTGATAATTTTTGTAGAACGGTATCAGTAAATATTACAAAACGATTAAACGGGAATAATCCAACAAGAAGTGCATTTGCAAACGGCCGCTGACCGACTTTCCAGACAAGAAAATCCCTGATTTTAATCTTCGCACGATAACTGATAGACTTTAAAACCAAGCGTAAAGAACCTTCAGGTAAGGGCTCGGTTATCCATATATACTTAAGAATAAATGGGGCTAATATATACACAATTAATATTAATAACAAAAATAAAAACCATGCTATAAATGGATAAACGATTATTAGATTTCTTAAAACCGGTAGCATATCAACAAAATCAAAGAATAGAATATAGACCAAAAACGGTAATATCGCCAGAAGAAAATATGTTCTTACTTGAAAGACTAAATAATTAATGAGTGTCGGAAATTCTGTTCCCGATAAATAAGTATTAGCTAAACACTGCATTTTATGCATAAATCGTTCCATCCAATAAAATGGAATATACGATATTAATAGTGTTAAAAGAAATGGTAAAAGTATCAGCAGATTCGTAATGAAAGGAATTTCCCCTATACCTAATCCGCTGAAACCGGAGTTATTTTTAATTAAAATCGGCAAATGAAAGATATAGACCTGGATAAAATATATAAGAAGCAATAATAGGCGATAATTAAATAAACGGCGATAATAACGACTGAGACTTTGCTGAATTTGATGTTCTATTTCTGCCGTGGAATAACAGTCATTATGATGATTTTGTGTGGAATCAGAATGAGAGTTGGTTTTTGAATTATGCTTTAACAGAGATGACATAAAATGCTGATGATGTTGCACTAAATTAATACCAACTAAAATATATAGAATACTTAGTAACAAAATATTAATTGTAGAACTCAAAGCATTAGAAAAATCTGTCGGCAAAAACAATAATGGTTCTATACCGATGGGATATGACAGCGCAATGACAAAACCGATAGTAATAAGAATTATTTGAACTAACATTATTTAATAAGTTAAAGAAGGTATATCTGATATGACTAATTCAGATGAACATTTTTCCATATTGAATCATGCCGGTTATTTCTGCGAATCAATTACTACGACAGCTTTTTGAATGCTTGCGGGATAAAATCAAGAATATCAGTGGAAATCAAAGAAGATTCCCCCAATATATTAACAGCTAAATCTCCGGCAAGACCATGTAGATATACGGCTAATTGAGCCGCTTCAAAAGGACTGAATTTTTGTGATAGAAAAGTCGCTATCATTCCCGTTAAAACATCACCGCTTCCAGCTGTTGCCATGCCTGGATTACCGGTATTATTAATATAAATATCTTCTCCGTCCGTAACAATTGTTTGATAACCTTTCAAAACAACAACGGCATTAAATCTTTTAGCTGTTTCTATAGCGCTTTCTTTACGGTTAAATTGAATCTTTGTCGGTGTCGTTTTCAGCAATCTTGCCATTTCAGCTGAATGAGGAGTAAGAACTATCGAACGCATCTTTTGAAGAATATCCGGTTTGTCTATTAAGGCATTAAGACCATCAGCATCTATAACAATCGGACATTTAAATAAAGGAAGTACCGATTGAACAAATTTAATGGTTTGGGGATGTCTTGAAATTCCGGGACCGATTGCAGTGGCATCTATACCCGTAAGTGTTAATATATATTTTCCATTAGCAACCGGATTGAGTAAATAATCCATCTCTTTTATTGCATTTATAGATATGGTGCCTTGAGAAGTTTCAGATAAAGGATAAGTAATTACGCAGGTAAGTTTTGTTGCTAAAATAGGCTGTTGGGAGAATGGGGTAGCAAGATAAACAAGTCCTGCTCCACTCCGTAGAGCACCCTGTGCCGATAGATAAGCTGCTCCTGTCATACCACGACAACCGGCAATTACTAATATTTTCCCATAATCTCCTTTGTGTGTATCAGGACGTCTTGGTTTAATAATGGGGAGTTTCTTTATAATCTTCATAAATACAGATAATTTTAATTTTCTACGGAGGTTTATTTTTATATATTTTCTTGAATATTTTTCAATAATTTTCTTGATTATAATAATAGGATTAATTAAATATTAATATATGAAGTTATCCGATATTAGAAATAAAGCAAAACATACAGAGGAATCTAAGCAAAAAACATCAGCACCAGCAGTAGGGTTACCGGATACGACCGCAAAACATGACTCTAAATATCCGCGTAAGGTTGCATCGATATTGGTGATTTCTCACATCCTATTCGCTATTAGTATTACCATATGGCATTTGCATATATATATATTAAAACCACATAGTTTCGGTTATATAGTTTATTTATTGGAACTTCCCGGTGCTGTAATTCTTGACATATTAGGCCAGGCTCAAAACACAGAATCTGTAATTATCTATATCACTGCATTTCTTATTAATACTATCTCCTATGGATTTCTTGGCTATTTATTGGGACGCATATTCCAAAAGTTTGGATGGGATAAAGAACTTGGAATGCTCTGCCAATTAGAAACTGAGGTCTATGGGAGAAACATATAGAACCTAAAAAATATAATCACCTCATCATTTCTAACAGATGTCATCAGTTATTCTTATCACTTTTATATTTTCTTTTGTCATTACTTTTATATTAATACCGCTGGTAAGAAAAATATCATTAGCGATTAATTTCGTTGATATGCCCGGTGAACGCAAGGTTCATCAACACCCTATATCTTTGGGAGGGGGCATTGCTATTTTCCTGGGGATTATCATTACCTTCACTGCAGCTCTTTCTTTTACTTATCTATTAAAAACCGGTTTTACATTACGATGGCTACCGCAGGATATCTATGACTATATACCCGGTGTTTTTCAGATGTTCCCCCGTATTTTCGTCATATTCATCGGCGCATCGGCGATATTTCTACTCGGACTTTTTGACGACATCAAAAAATTATCCGCTTTAACCAAACTATTTTTCCAGGTTTTAATCGGTATATTCATTGTAGCAAATGGTATTCATTTTAGTCTTTTTTTAGGAATCTCTGGTTTATGGGGCACAATTATCGCATCAATAATAACAATCTTCTGGATAGTTCTTATAACAAATTCTTTCAATCTTCTAGACCATATGGATGGACTCTCCAGCGGAATTGTTATAATAACATCCACTATTTTTTTGATAATAGCGTTTAAAACAGGCCAGTATTTCATAGCCTGTTTTCTCATAACTATCATCGGCCCGTCACTTGCCTTTTTAATATTCAATTTCCATCCGGCTAAAATATTTATGGGTGATACAGGCAGTCTGCTTCAGGGGTATCTTATTTCTATTCTAACCATTATATTTACCTTTTATAAAAAACCGTATTCTTATTATGCTCTAATTACCCCTATTTTGGTAGTAGCCATACCAATATTTGATACGGTCGTCGTGGTTATTATTAGGTATCTTAATAAGAACCCGATATTTAAGGGAGATAAAAACCATTTTGCACATCGGCTTATTTCATTAGGAATGAGTATTCCCTTTGCCGTTCTTTTCATATATTTATTAACTTTATGTACGGGTTTATCTGCGATTCTTTTATATTATCTAAATAGTAATCCGTTAATAAATTTTGTCGGTGCATTATTAATCTTCGGACAGGTTGTCTTGATTTTATGTATCGTTACTATTCTGGAATATAGCGGCCGTAAAAGTAAGTAACTAAAAACGCAAAGCGTAAAAAATTTAGTCTTAACTCGTGCGTTTTGCATTCTACCTTTCTTCCTATGTATCTATGGTTACAGATATTTTTACTCGCTACCGGAATTACGGCCCGGTTAATCATTTCCTCAAGTATTGCCGGCAGCGGATTAAATCTATTAATTAATATTTTTATCTGGCTTGCCTTTCTTATATATCTTTTAGAAAAAACATTCTCCATAACCGACAACACTTCAAAATATCGTTCTCTTAAATGGACACCGCTCGTATTAAAACTCTTATTATTTATATTTATAATACTCATTATCGCGGCATTCTTGAAATCATCATATAAATTCGGGGCGTTCACCTATCTAACAACTTGGATTACAGATATCATCCTTTTTTATCTTATCTGCCAATTATGTATTCAACATCCGCAACAGATAACTTTATTTATAACCCTATTTTTATCAAACGCATTAATTATTACCTTATCTGCTCTGTACCAGCATTTCAAAGGTCTTAAAGAGTTGGTTTTTGAAATACAGCAAAATCCCCAGTTATTGAATGCTATTCCTGCTGAATTAAGAAATGATTTCTGGGGTCGGATTGCTGCGGCTGAACCCTTTGCTACATTTATCTATCAGAATTCATTGGGAGCATTTCTTGTTATCGTTATCCCTCTCATACTTGCCATCTTTTTATTTATAAAGAAACCATTTCTATCCATTGCCCAATTGCTTGAAAAGGATTATTTTTGGAGTATGATTTTCAGATTAGTTTTGCTTATTATAACAACCCTAATGTTCTTCGTCCTTATCAAAACCGGCTCTAAAGGGGCTTTGGTATCTTTTATTGCGAGCGTTATTATTATATTTATCCTGCACTTAAAATTATCAAGACCGGTCAGAATGATTTTATTCATCGGAACTATCGTTCTTTTTCTCTTCTTGTTTTCACTCACTCTGAATATAATTTCCTCATCTGATAACCCTCATTGGACAGAAAGTATTTCCAGTTCGCTTAAAGTCAGATTTGATTACTGGCGTGCAACCGTAAAGATTATCAAAGATAACATCTGGGGAGGAGTCGGGCTTAATCAATTCGGCTCTGAATATCTATATTATAAATCCTATCAAGCAGGCGAAACCACTAAAGCGCATAATGATTACCTTCAAATCGCCTCTGAAATGGGATTACCCGCATTAATTATTTTTATCCTTACCTGGTTTGTCATCCTTAAATCTATTATTTATCCTCAGCGTCAACAACCTGCGACGACGCTATTCACCGCAGAGACGCAAAGGACGCCGAGAAAACCATTAAATATTTCTCTGCGTCTTTGCGGTAAAATTTCTTGCTACTGCTTAGGAACCGCCTTTGCTTTTATTATCGGCGTTATATTCCAAACACCTTTAATACAATCTCTATCCACAGTAATCCTGTATCTTATCTGGTTATTTATCTTCTGGTCTCTGGCAACCTATTTAAATCCTATAACTGCCGATAATTTTAAATCCATAAGAATCGCCTTATTTGCCGGAATTTTAGGTTTCCTGCTTCATTGCACCATTGATTTCAATTTCTATGTTCAGGGACTTTCTATGAGTATTTGGTTTATTGGCGCCATCTTCTTATCTACCGCTAACGGAACAAGCATCATAAAACAAGTCCCGTCAGGGACTGCTGACTTAACATTTCCGCCAGAGGCGGATCTGCCTCCGGCACAGGGTAGCGGGAAAAAGACTACTTCCGAAACAAACGAACCACCAACAACTAATTACAGACCACGATTGAAAAAGTTTATCGGATTGTCGTTTATTTTACTTACTGCTTTTATAATCATAATACTTTATTTAGCCATACCGAGACTTATCCAATACGAATCGCTATTAGAAGAAGGCAAAACCCTATTACGAAGTAATAATAAAGAAGAAAGACTATCCGGAATAGAATATCTGCAAAAAGCGCATCTTCTCAACCCGTATGCAGTTGACCCGTTACTGGAATTAGCCTGGGCATATCATTATAATTATTGCCTGCCTGCTCCGGGTAAAAGAGGCTTGATTTCTATAGACAATATTGGTAATAATAACCGGTGCTTGGAATATATTACTGAAGCGACTGACTTAAGCCGCTCAAGCCCGATGCTCTATTACCAGGGCGGACTTCTCTATCAGGAACATTCTGAATACTTGAGTAAAATCAGCAAGTTTATTACTGACCCGGAAAAAAGAAAGGCATTTGAGAAAATGGCTGAATTATATAAACAACGAGCCGAATTATCTTTCCTGATGACAAAAGAATTATATCCGACATTTAAAAACAGATGAGAATAATAGGGCTATAAATTTATGCGTTACGAAGGTATGATTGTCAGGCCGCCGAGTGAAGCCGACAGTTATCTATTACAGATAACTTATGGTTGCTCTCATAATAAATGCGCCTTTTGCGGCACATATCTGGGCACCAAATTCCGTTTGCGGCATATGGATGAAATCCTGACGGATATAACAATGGCACATAAGGTCATCCCGCATACCAGACGGGTCTTTCTATGCGATGGTGATGCAATGATGTTACCCACGCAACACCTTCTTAAAATCATGGAAGCACTCAATACGGCATTTCCTGATTTACAAAGAATCGGCATCTATACAAATGCCCGTGATATCCTGAAAAAAGACGAAACAGAACTGGCTGAATTAAGCCGTCATAAACTTACCATCGGTTATTTGGGATTGGAAAGCGGCAATGATGAAATACTCAAAAGAATCAATAAAGGCGCTACCGCAAAGGAAATGATTGAAGCGGTTCAGAGAGCACAAAGAAACAATATAAAGATGTCGGTTATCGGACTAATCGGATTGGGCGGCAAGGAATTATCAAAAGAACATGCCATAGATACTGCTAAAACAGTCAACCTGATGAATCCCCGTTATTTCAGTCTCTTGACCCTGATGCTTGTTCCCGGCACGCCACTGGCAAAGGATTATGAAAAAGGCAGATTCACTCTGCCTGAAGCAGAAGACATGGTAAAAGAAATCCGAACGGTCGTAGCCAACTTAGACAGTGAGCATACCATTTTCAGGGCTAATCACGCCTCTAATTATGCGCCTCTGGCTGGGACATTCAATAAAGATAAAAAACGATTACTCTCCGAAATAGACGATTACTTAAGCGGTAAATATGATTTCCGTCCCGAGTTCCTGAGAGGTCTATAATTCCTAACCACAAGATTTTAGAGACAGCCACAGATTAATCAGTGTAATCCATGGCTAAATTATTTGGGTAATTATTATTTAGATTGGGTGTTATTTATCTCACTCATGTTCTCTTATTTTTCTTGACAGATAAAGTTTTACATTATAATAGACGTTTAGTAAGGGTTACAAGTGAGGATGCCTAATAATATCTTATATGTCTCGTAAACTAAATGTAAGGAGTAATATAAGGAGTTTTATTTATGAAATTTTCAACTATTATTTTTGTAGCGATTATTGCCATTTTTATTTTCAACCTGTCTTGCAATAGCCCGGTTACTAATATTGATTGGTCAAAGATTGACCAGAAAGCAATGATTAAGGCAATGGAGGAGGCGATTACCAAATCGGCTGAGATTTTGAACCCCAGTGTTCATTATATAGAAATCAACCGGAGCGGTGTTGAGCGCTATGATAAGTCCATCCCGCTTAATGGCATTGTCTTCAAACCTGAAGGATATTTGGTTATCCCAAATTATTATGAGAAAAAAGATATTGATCGTATTAAGGTCTGGATTGATGAAACCGAATATCCCGTAACCATTGTAGATGCGGATAAAGATGATGAGATTACTATTATTAAAGTCCAGACCGATAAAACCTTAATACCGGCTGTTATAGGCGATTCTAATAAGATTATCACTGGGGAGTATCTGGTCGGCGTCCAGGCATTAGACAAGGATTCTTACTATGAAAAAGCAATCAGGGTCTTTATGGCAGAAGGGAAAATAGAAGGCAAAAATGACCGGATATTAACCAGCGCTGGCGGGTCTGATTATGGTCGGCGTTCTGAAAGCGGTATTTTTGTGGCAAATCTTAATGGTGAAATAATCGGCACATTTTCCCGCGGCAGTATTGTTGCCTTTAACGAAAAAAAGAAAACCGCCGATCGTTTAGTTGCCCGTTCATTGGGCAAAACTATAGATGATATAGAAGAACAACAGCCCTGGAAGGGTTTTTCCTATACCGAGTTAACCGAAGAATATGCTCAAGCCTGGGGGTTCCCGGTTACAGCCGTTCTGGTCAGTTTGGTTTACGACAATGCCCCGGCAGGTAAATCCGGATTGAAAAGAGAAGATGTGATTATTGCCATTGATGACCAGCCGATTACCAAAAAAAGTAAACGCGCCTTAACTCAACTTGATAAATTG
This sequence comes from Planctomycetota bacterium, assembly GCA_043807745.1. Taxonomy (GTDB): domain Bacteria; phylum Planctomycetota; class MHYJ01; order JACQXL01; family JACQXL01; genus JAZDFP01. Next base: position 4,943 of record JAZDFP010000002.1, on the reverse strand, counting down.
TTAAATCCGGAAATCAACCACACGGTTAAATTGAAAATTATGCGTGATAAGACGCCTATTGACATCAATGCCAAAGAAACTCTGGAGGTTAGTTTTAAGTGGGATAAAAAACCTAAACCCAAGGAGTTTACCATTGAGGATATCGGATTGCAGGTCTGCGAGATTACCGAAATAGAATATCTTGACTACAACCTCTTTGTTCGTAAAGGAGTGGTGGTGAAAAAGGTAATCCAAGGCTCAAGCGCCGCCACCAGTTCTTCTTTTGGGAAAAAATTGATTTATGAGCGGGATGTTATTGTAGAACTTTATGGCTTACAGATAAATAATCTGACAGATTTTGTCAATGCCCTGGCTAAAATCAAAATGGAAAAACCAACCGCGGTTCTGGTCAAAGTGCAGCGGGGTAATAAGTCATCATATAGTTGCTTTAATCTGGAGATTGGTAAAGCAACCAAAGAATAATCAAAAGCCAGTCAGTCCCGCCTCGGCGGGACAGACCGGCAGACAGGAAGGAGTAAATAATGATTAAAACAAAGAAAATTATTTTCCTAATATATTGCCTTACACTGACTCTCCTGACCTTTGCTCAGGAACCGGTTAAGGAACCAATTAAGGAACCACTTGATGAAGCCGGGATTGTTCTATTTAAGAAAGTAGATACGGCTGTGGTGGCGATTCAACACGAACAGGCAGGAGGCAGTGGTTTCATCGTTGACTCCACCGGTTATATTATCACTAATGGCCATGTCGTCTCAGCCGCATTAAGTTGGCGGGGCGTTGAAGACCCGACCGAGGTGGCAAAACGTATTACAGTTATTCTGTCTGACGAAAGAAAATATCAGGCACGGGTTATCGGGCACTGTTTAGACCCGGATGTCGCCTTGATTAAAATAGAAGCACCCGAACCCCTGCCGGTAGTTGAATTAGGTGATTCTGATAATGTCAAGGTGGGACAAAGGAGTTATGCCTTTGGTATGCCCCTGGGAATGAAACGCACCCTGACCGCGGGTATTGTCAGTAATGTGGAACGGACTGATTTAGGCACCCTTACCAAGGTAATTCAAACCGATGCACCAATCAATCCCGGTAATAGTGGCGGTCCATTATTTAATGAAAAAGGCGAGGTTATCGGTATAAATACCTATGGTATTGGCTGGGGTGCAGAAGGGCTCGGCTTCACTATCCCGATTAATGTCGCTAAAGTCCTTAAAGAACATTTTCTTAAGTATGGCCATTTTGTGAGGGCGACTTTTCCATTCTTTGTGCCTAAGGAACTTGATAAAGATTTTACCAAGGTATTGGGTATCAGTGAAGGAATTCTGGTTGATTATGTTGATGCCGGCACACCGGCTGAACGGGCAGGACTGCAAATTGGTGATATTATTATTGAAATAAATGGTAATCCCATTTCAGCACCAAACAGAGCCGCTCTCACAGATGCTATCTGGAAGTTTATCACTCAACCCGTTGGCTCAAAGATTGACTTAAAGATTAAAAGAAAGACCGGGAATGAATACCAGGAATTAGTTATCAGCGGAATAATGGTGGAAGACGAACCGTCAATACGATATGGCCATCAGATTGGCGAGGTAAAAGAAATCCGCTATGATGCCCTCGGGCTTCGGGTTGAACAAATTACTATGCTCTCCAGATACATTAATAACCTGGTCAGACCTGACGGGGTCAGGGTAACCAATGCTATCAGGGGCGACCCGGCAGAAAAAGGCGGTATCCAGACTAATGATATTATACTAGAACTCAATGACATCAAGATTAAAAATACTGAGGAATTCCAGAAGGAACTGGATAAATTGGTGCTGGGCAAACCGAAGTATATCCGGGTATTACTCCAGCGCCGACTGGATATTGTTAAAGCCCTGATAAAACCCAATTACGATTTGAAAGACAAAAAGGTAGCCTTGATTGTGCCTGAAGAGAGCGTGGATTGTCTTGAACGGATTAGAAGATATTTTATTACCAACGGCGCAACCACGGTCGTTGCCGGGGCAAAGCCGAAAGTTAAAGCCGATAAAAAAGAAATAAGTGTTGATGTCCTATTAAACGATTTGACTATTTCCGATTATCACAGTCTGATTTTCCTGAGCGGAAGCGGCGTGGAATCCTACTGGACAAACGAAAAAGTGCATCAATTAGTCAAATCAGCCAATCAGGACAAAAAGGTCTTAGGCGCCATCGGCGCCGCCGCACCCATCCTGATTCATTCCGATGAAACATTACTCAAGAAAAAGATAACCTGTGACAAAGATAATGCCAAAACTATGCTGGATAAAAAGGCAAATTATACCGGCAATGATATAGAAAGCGACGAAAATATCTATAGCACGACCGGCTTCAACAAGGAAATTATTGACGGCTTCCTGGCTAAAATCAAAAGCCCAATTAAGGATTTGTCGTTAAAATAGATAAGGGATTAAAGCCACAGATTACACGGATTATCCTGATTTAATCTTTAATCTGTGTAATCTGCGGCTAACTGCATTTCTAACCATCTCTTAATCAATTAAACATAATTCTTGATTTCTTCTCTGATTTCTGATAGTGATACCTATACGGTATTCTATTTAATGGGGTTCCGTAAGGGATTACATTTATGCTTATGCTAAAAGAACAGACCCAATCCGCGATTGACGAGAATTATATGAAGGAATCAATCAAGGAAGCTGTAAGGGCGCTTGAAGATAATGAAGTGCCGATTGGAGCCGTCATAGTCTATCAGAATAAGATTATTGGCAGGGCATATAACCAGCGGGAAAAACTTCATGACCCGACTGCCCATGCCGAGATGATAGCATTAACCCAAGCCGCCTCATTTTTGGATAACTGGCGGCTTAAGGATACCACGATATATGTAACGATTGAACCCTGTATAATGTGTGCCGGTGCATTGGTCAATGCGCGAGTAAAAAGACTGGTTTATGGAGCAAAAGACCCTAAGGCAGGCGGTTGCGGCTCTATATTTAATGTAATTAATGATTCCCGCTTGAATCATCAAGTAGAAGTAACTTCCGGCGTCTTGGAAAAAGACTGCCAATCAATACTCCAGAAGTTCTTTAGAAAAAAGAGGATAAAACAACGGGATTAATCGGATTTAACTGAAAATCTGTTTAATCAGTTTAATCCTGTTGTTCAAATTGCGCCCGTAGCTCAATTGGATAGAGTGTCTGACTACGAATCAGAAGGTCGGAGGTTCGAGCCCTCCCGGGCGCGCGTTCTTATTATTATAAAATGGGAAAAATAGCCACTAAGACACTAAGGCACAAAGAAAAATATTCTTCTTAGTGTCTTGGTGCCTTCGTGGCAGATGGAGGGATGCCTGAGCGGCTGAAAGGGCCCGCCTCGAAAGCGGGTGTCTGCCTTATGGTGGACCGTGAGTTCAAATCTCACTCCCTCCGCCAAAACAATTCTTGACTACACTTAACTATTTCTGACCTCTTGCCCCGTTAGAAAATACAATCTTACCACAAAGAACACAAAGTTATTAGACATTAGGCATTCGTCATTAGTCATTCCTCTGTGTTCTCTGTGCCTCTGTGGCAATCTTATTTTGCTACTGCCTGCCCCGTTAGAAAATGCAACCACGAATTAACACAAATACACACGAAAAATACTCGGATAAAATAAATTCCTGATTATCGGTGTTCATTCGTGTCCATTCGTGGTTACGAAGTTTTCTTGTTACTGCCTCATCACCACCACACTAAACCTACTATCATACAACGCCGGGGCGAGCAGGGAAACCATCCGAAGCAGGTAAAGGAATTAATACGGTCGGGAAATACGGCACCACTGCCGGCGTGGTCTGATGATATTTAGGCAAACACGGTAAGACTAAGGTTACCAAGATATCCGAAGATACCCATATTGAAATAGACACGATCAAATATGCGGTGGGCTGGTTATTAGGACAGGAAAAACTCTGTATGAATAATGAAACGGGTGAGGACTATGTCTGGCTGACCCCGTTTGAGATGCAGACCTACCAAAATACCATTCTTAATAAGGAAAAAGAGCAAAAGGGGGATTCCCCATATACTACATAGGTATATGGTATATACTCCATAGGGGTATGGTATATACTCCACGGGTATATGGTATATACTCCACGGGTATATGGTATATACTCCACAGGTATATGGTATATACTCCATAGGTATATGGTATATACTCCATAGGTATATGGTATATACTCCACAGGTATATGGTATATACTCCACAGGTATATGGTATATACTCCACAGGTATATGGTATATACTCCACGGGTATATGGTATATACCCCCCGGGTATATGGTATATACTCCACGGGTATATGGTATATACTCCATATGTATCTGGGGAGATGGGGGGATTGGGGGTAGGGGGGTATTTATTAGTTATCTGGGGGTATTACCCGTTATAATTCCAACATCATCCAATTCCCTAAATCATCTTCGCGCCATTCTGCGATAGGTTTATCAAAATACATCCATGCCCCTTTATAGTTTTTCGAATCGGTGTTTGTCACAATACCACCGAATAACTTCTTGCCCTTTTCATTCTCTTTCTGGATATAATAAGACAATCCTTCTGCTTTTGACTTGGCTGTCTTAAGGGTAATGCCGGCTTTGGTATCAAACAACCCGGTCAAGCGGTCTAATTTCCGGTTGATTTCGTGTAAACAATTATTATCAATATTATCTTTAGAAGTCATTTTACTTGTTTTTGCTGAATATTAAATAGTGGTCACCTGAATTCCCAATCACAATTCTTTTACTAAACTTGCGGCTTCTGTATCTATTTCTTTCAGATTATTATCGAGTTTGAGGGCAAAGACTTTATTTATTAAATCGACCATCCTAATATAACAACCAAAACTTAAGACTAATGATTCTTTTATCCAGTCAGGACCAGGTGTATCACAAATATTAAAATTACCATTTGGTA
>JAZDFP010000001.1:0-29423 GCA_043807745.1 Planctomycetota bacterium | reverse complement strand
CCATAGCCATGGACTATGGCGTCGGACGATTTAACTGATTAAACTACCCATACGGGTCTATCTGCTCAATCTGCTTAATCCGTTTACATATAATTTCCTATACTATCAAGAAAAACAGCCACAGATTATTTATCCCATTTTTGGACACAGATTTAATATTAGTAGATAGTATATAGAAAGTAGGTTAAGAGAAAAACGTGAATTCAGAGAGAATGATTAATGACGAATCAGCTTGAACGGCAAAGTCGGGCAGGTACCTCGAGTACAGGAAAACAAGAAGAAGACTGCCTGCCCCGTTAGAAAGAACGCAAACTAAAGATAAAGATATGAGTAATGAATTAAACCACAACGGGGAACTTTCTAATGCCCCTCGGGGTACAAGCGGGCTGAGAAGCCCAGCAAAGTTGCTACTGCATCCGATGAATTACTCCCCTGCCCTTTCTAATAAAGGGCAGGGGATAAATGGATATGAATTATTTTCTGACAAGTTCCTTAGCAGGCGCTTTGGATTTTACTGAACCGTCCAAAATCTCATTGATTTTTGTCTTGTCAACATCCATCACGTATTGAATACCGCTGATGGCAGATGCTTCATGCGTCAGAGATGCAATATCGTCACGGGAAATATATTCCAATGCGAATTTGCGGCTGCCGGCCATAAGCTGGCGAAGTCCCTGAGCCAATCTTTCATAATATGTATACAAACCAAGTGCTCCGGCCGGTATTTTAGCAAATTCTTTCTCGCCTAATTCGTGCTTTAATGCACTTGCCGTGACGAAAATCTCTTCCTTGGAAGTTCCGAATCTTTCCACATAGACCGGAACATTACCAGATTCTATAGCCAGACCGATTGTCTTGCCGACCATAGCGGCGGCTATCGGGGCGCGCGCCATACCAACCATCTTGACAAAAGGAGCACCCATCGCCAATCCCTTGAAAATTTGGTCTTCAAAGGTAAAACCACCGGCTACGGCTATTGCCGGCAGGTGCTTACCGTTATCAGCCAGACGTTTGGCATATTGATATAGTAATGAATGTATCTCAACCGGCGGGATACCCCACTCGTTCATCATCCGCCACGGGCTCATCCCTGTTCCGCCGCCGGCGCCATCAACCGTAAGTAAATCAAGTTTATACCTCGAGGCGAATCCTATAGCTCGCGCTAAATCTGCCGGACGATAAGCGCCTGTTTTAAGGAAAATATATTTTGCGCCGGCCTGCCTCAGTTCTTCGACACGTTTGGCAAACGATTCTTCTGAAACCATTCCGACTCGTGAATGTCTTTCAAATTCCTTGAATGAACCGCGTTCAAAAGCCTTGATAACATTTTCGTCAGTCGGGTCAGGCAGAACGATATAACCGCGTTTATGGAGCATTTGGGCTTTCTTGAGGTCTTTTATCTTGACCTCGCCGCCGATATCCTTTGCGCCCTGCCCCCATTTAAGTTCTACGCACTCAACACCGAGTTTTTCTATGGCATATTCCTGAACCAGCAATCTGGTATCTTCGACATTTGCCTGAACGATAATAGCGCCATAGCCGTTTCGTTGAGCATCTTTATATAATTTCACCCGGCGCTTCAAATCGACCGTGTCGGTAATTTTTCCGTTCTTAAAAGTGGCTTCAGAGTCCATTCCAACCACGTTTTCACCAATGGTCAGCGCGGTGCCTGAAAGAGCCGAACCGATAGCCAGTCCTTCCCAGTTATTTTTGGCAATATTCGTTGAACCGATACCAGGGATAATCCAAGGATAACGGAATTTTATTTTTTTATCATGTCCGATAACGACCTCGAGATTAACGGCCGGGAAAATCGCCTTGTCACTGTCTTCCGCAATACCATGTGCGCCAACCGCAGTTCCCATAATATTAAAATGCGAATAATCAACCGGATATTGTTTCTCGGCGGCTGTAGTGATGACACCAAATGGCTGAGGATAGATTACCTCATGGCCGCGGTATGCTGATTTCCCGATTTCGCACATACCGATGCAACCGTCCACACAGGTTACACACATACCTGAAGCAGGGACCACCGAATCTTCCGTCCTGTTTTTGGTCAGGGTGGCGGCTGTAGCATTTGTTTTCGAAAGCGACATATCTTTCTCCTTTCTAATTTATTGTATGAAATTTCAAATTTAGCCACAAAGACACAAAGGCACAAAGAATTCTTAGTGTCTTGGTGCCTTCGTGGCAAATATTTATTTAGTTGCCCATAAGGGCTTAATTCATTATTTCTTATTCACAGTTACACACGTTCCGCATTCGCCTTTTAATCCCATCCAGCAGTTAAAAGTGTCGTTAAGCTCAGTGCATGTCGGCTGTAATGAATTCTCGCATCTGCCGCATAAGACATCTTTGGGATTAGCACCTTCACATCTTAAAGTGCAAGCCGGGCAGATATATATGCATCCGCCGCAGCGCCGGCATTCATCAGACGTTTTATTAAAAGGCGTATTGATTTTTAATTTGTTACCGCGATTAACGAATCCGATGGCTTTTGCCATCATTTGCTCTTCGCATATCCTGACGCATAGACCGCAGTATATACACTTTTCCCATTTTGGTTTGAACCTGACCTGTTTCAATCCCATTTTTGCCGCCATATCCTGCAAGGTTCTTGATGTGGGACATTGCGAGATAAGCAATTCCAGTGTCATCTTTCTTGCTTCCAGAACTCTTTTGGATGAGGTTTTAACGACCAACCCTTCCTCAACCGGATATGTGCAGGATGTAACCAGTTTTGCTCTTTCACCCGTGCCGATTTCAACGATACATAACCGGCATCCACCCCACGGAGAAAGCCCCTCTTGATAACAAAGGGTAGGAATTTGCAGTCCTAAAAATCGGGCAACCTCCAATATTGTCCATCCTTCTTCGGCATCAAATTTGATACCATCTATGGTTACTTTTGGCATAAATACCTCCTGCGGAGGACGAAAGAACTGAAGAACCAAAGAACTGAAAAACAATTCCTTGGTTTCGCAGTTTACCCCTCCTGCCCGTTTGAGCCCCAGTGGGATAAACTCCGCGAATTACGGGCAGTTATCCCGCCTGTCCCGAATTTATTTCGGGGACAGTTTTTGTCGGGGTTACCCCGCACCCCTTTTCGGGGGATGCGGGGTTCTTCCGTTTCTCCGTTCTTCAGTTGTTTTATGACGCCACTTTCTTATAAGTCCCTATTATGTATATTGTTATGTTATTTTAGAAACATCCCCAGGACTTTGGGGGACGTCCCTGAAACTTTACGGGACGTCCCCGAACCGTTTGTTCCTTAGGACAAACCGTTCATTCCTGCCTGCCCAGAAACCTTATTTTAGGCATACTGCTTCCTCTTTTTCTTTCTTGCTCTGTTTTATAGTATCTAAAAACTTCTTGCCGTCTTTAGTTTCTAAGTCGCATCTTAGACAACGTTTGGCTTCCTTGACTGCCTGAGACACAGGAAGTCCCTGCTCTACTTCTTTAAAGGTATATTTTCTTTCTTCCGAGCCAATGTGTGGTTTTACGGGTCGTTTGGCATCGGCAAGTTCTTCTTCGGTAAGTTCCAGCGGTTCAATATACATAGAAGGTCTGGTTAACTTATAATCTCTCTTTATTTCCTTGCCACTCAGGAATTGGTCAATAGATTCTGCGGCTATTTTACCGGCTGATACGGCTTCAACAACGGTATTAGGTCCGGTGATTAAATCTCCGCCTGCAAAAATCCCTTTGTGATTGGTAGCCAAAGTTTCATTATCAACCACAACGGTATTATTCTTGGAAACTTCTAAGTCGATTTTCTTGTCAATGAATGAAGTATCAGGCTGTTCGCTGATAGCGACGATGAGCGTATCTAATTCAACAGCGAATTCAGAGCCGTCAACCTGAATAGGTTTCTTTCTGCCTGATGCATCAGGTTCGCCTAATTTCATCCTGATAAAATGGCATTTCTTTAAAGCGTTATTTTCTACCGTAATTTTGGTCGGAGCGGTCAGGAATTCTATTTTGATTCCCTCATTCAATGCGGCATCTACTTCTTCTTTGAAAGCAGGCATTTCAGCAATCGTCCTTCTATAAAATATTGTTACATCTCCTGCCTTAGCCACTCTTAAAGCGACCCGAGCCGCATCTACGGCTGAATTGCCACCGCCGATTACCCCGATTTTTCTGCCAATCTTCACTTCCTTGCCTAAATTAATCTGGCTCAAGAAAGTCATAGACGGCAAAATACCTTTAGCATCTTCTCCGGGAATACCTAATTTCAATGAATTATGCGCACCGGTCGCAATGAAAATTGCTTTATAGCCTTTATTGAAAAGAGCGTCTATGGTGATATCCTTGCCAATCTGGGTATTAGTCTTGATATCTACGCCTGAACTCCTGATATATTCAATATCTGCACTTAATATATCCCTCGGTAACCGATATTCAGGTATTCCTAAAGCAAGCATACCGCCGATAACAGATTGTTTTTCAAATATGGTTGTTTCATAACCTTTTTGCGCCAGATAAAATGCACAGGTAAGGCCGGCCGGACCGGAACCGATGACAGCTACCTTGCCTTTATTGTTTTTAGGCACCGATTTGGTCTTGAGCATCAATTTATTCTTCAATCCATAATCGGTGACGAATCTCTTGATATCTCTGATAGCTATCGGCTCTCCACCATCACCGGCACGACATTTAATCTCGCAAGGATGATTGCAAACACGTCCCAGAGTAGCCGGAAGGGGGTTGTCTTTCTTGATTACTTCTAAGGCTTCTTTATATCTGCCCCTGGATACAAGAGAAATATAAACACAGGCTTCAGTATCAATCGGACAGGTATGATGGCAGGGCGAAGATATTATTTCCTTGCAAACAGCAGCCCGGCATTTTTTCTGGTTGATATGTTCAAGATACTCATTCTTAAAATATTTCAGTGTAGCTAAAACAGGATTTGGAGCGGTTTGTCCCAAACCGCACATTGATGCATCTTTTATAACTCTACCTAATTCCTCAATCAGTTTCAAATCATCAATTTTCCCTTTACCCTCAGTAATAGCCGTAAGCATTTCACACATTCTTTGAGTTCCTTCACGGCAGGTAACACATTTACCACAAGACTCCTCCTGAAGGAAGTTGGTAAAATATCTTGCGATATCAACCATACAAGTATTCTCATCCATAACAATCATGCCACCGGAACCCATTATTGTGCCGGCAGATGTGAGTGATTCATAATCTATCGGCAGATGAAACAGATTAGTCGGAATACAGCCGCCTGATGGACCGCCTATTTGGACTGCTTTTATTTGTTTATTTTTGGGCGCGCCGCTGCCGATATCATATACAACTTCTTGAAGTTTTGTGCCCATCGGAACTTCAACTAAACCTGAATTCTGGACTTTGCCAACTAATGAAAATATTTTTGTGCCTTTACTTGTCTTGGTGCCGATACCGGCAAACCAGTCTGCACCTTTTTCTATAATGATAGGCACATTAGCCCATGTTTCTACATTGTTAATATTTGTCGGCTTGCCGAAAAGACCTCGCTGGGCAGGGAATGGAGGCCTCTGTTTAGGCATACCTCTTTTACCTTCAATAGATGCAATCAAGGCTGTCTCTTCACCGCAAACAAAAGCACCTGCTCCCTTAGCCATTTTAATATCAAAACTGAATTTACTTCCCAGTATATTTTCTCCTAATAAACCCAATTCTCTGGCTTGCCCAATTGCTATATTTAAATTCTCTACCGCTAACGGATATTCATTTCTCACATAAATCCAGCCTTCATTGGAGCCAATGGCATAGGCGCCGATAATCATTCCTTCAATAACCGAATGAGGATTACTTTCCAAAACACTTCTATTCATATAGGCACCAGGATCACCCTCATCTGCATTACAAATGATATATTTAATATCACCTTTTTGTTTCCTCGCAATCTCCCATTTTATACCAGTGGAAAACCCGGCACCACCTCTTCCACGTAGACCAGAACTTTTTATCTGTTCTATAATTTTATCCGGAGACATAGTAAGTAATGCTTTTGCTAATGCTCTATAGCCATCAACAGAAAAATATTCATCTATGCTGGTTGGGTCAATCTTTCCGTTATTGGTAAGAATCAACCGTTTCTGTCTTTTGTAAAATGGCACATCTTTTTCTAAAGGAATCTTCTGCCCGCTTACCGGGTCAGCGTATAATAACTCATCAATTAATTCACCCTTCAGAATGGTTTTGGATATAATCTCAGGTATGTGATTTGACTTACATCTTTGATAGAAAACCCCTTGCGGGTCGATTATAATTATTGGACCGCGTTCACAAAAACCATGACATCCGGTTACTTTTATATCAACTTTTTTCTCTAACTTACTTTTTTTTAGTCCTGCTTTCAATCCATCAATAATTTGTTGAGCACCGAATGCTCCGCAGCCGGTACTCTTGCATATTCTTATGCACGGTTTATTTTTATCTATTTTAGAAACAATAGATTTTCTTATCTTTTCCAGTTCATCTATGCTCATAATCTTTTTCATTATCTTCACCTCTTTTTATTAGAGTGATATTTTCTTAAAGTTGCATCAACCTTAGCCGTGGTCATATTGCCGTGATATTCACCGTCAACAACGATTACCGGACCTAAGGCACAGGCACCAAGACAGTTGACAGTCTCAAGCGTGAATTGCTTATCCGGTGTTGTTTCGCCGGCTTTTACACCCAGGGTTCTTTCAAGTTTATCCAAAATTCTCGCCCCGCCCCTGACGTGGCAGGCTGTTCCTAAACACACGAAAACCAGATGTTTCCCACACGGCTTTAATCTGAACGCATTGTAAAAAGTTGCCACTCCATAAACATCTCTCAGTGGTTTCTTTAATCTTATGGCGGCTTCTCTTAACATATCTTCAGGTAAATAATTATATTTTTCCTGAATATCCTCCAGGAGTGAAATCATAAGTTTTCCATCGCGCTTCATCAGTTTGTCTACTATTTTTGATGCTTTCTTTGTTTCTATCATAATTATCTCCATATCCCAAAAGTTAGGTAAACAGTTTAGCGGTATTCCTGGCAATGCCAGACACCACCTTCAGGCTTAATCAACTTGCATGATTTCCTGTTTTCGCAATTCTCGCATAAACCATCATACTTATCCGCATCTTTATCGTTTAAAGAAGATTTCGGCTGCGAATAACCTTTTGATACGATGTTTTTATTAGTGTTTTTTGTTTGCTCATTTTTACCACCGTTAAATTCTTCACAGTGAAATACAGGTTTTTCATAATTTCTCGAATAGGTGCAAGAAGAATCATTTTCACAAGTCATACAAATACCTCCGTATTTATTATTCTTTAACATACTTTCTCCTTTCTTTATTATAGTGGGTATCATTCTCATTCCCACCCAATCGTCATTCCCGTGAAAACGGGAATCCAGGAGTTACACGGGGTCTGGATTCCTGCCTTCGCAGGAATGACACTTTTTGGACAGCCTGTTTATTAATATGTGTAAACAACAATAGGTATAAGCAATTTATGTGCCAGTTAAGTATAAACCATCAGGAAAAATGATTTCTGACAATTAGATTTGATATAACCACTTAGAATTACAATAGGATATGGAAACGGAAAAAGGTGAAAAAAGTATGTTTATATATGAATGGAATGGTTATATATAGAAGAAATTATTGGGGAAATAATAACCAGTGGGGTGAAATTCCCCATCTATTTAGATGCCTTATTATCCTCGCTATCATCTATAGAATATCGTTTTAACTTATCTCGTAATGTCTTACGGTCAATGCCAAGAATCTCTGAAGCCCGTGTTTTATTATCATTTACATTTGCAAGGACATTACGAATATGTTCGGCTTCTACATCAGATAGTGTTCTATTAAGTCCTTTTCCCTGTAATGAAGAAAATCGCATAAGTGAAGGAAGGTCAGGCACATCTATTATATCGCCTTCGGTCATAACCACCAGACGCTGTATAACATTTTCCAATTCTCGGACATTACCGGGCCAATAGTAGTTTTTCAGAACCTGTAAAGCAGCATCGGAAAAATGAGGTGTTGTTTTACCTAATTCTTTGGTGAACTTAGCAGCGAAATAATTAGTCAGTAATAAAATATCATTACCTCTTTCTCTTAAAGGAGGTATGGTAATGTTAATAACATTAAGACGATAGAAAAGATCATTCCTGAAAACGCCCTTATTAACTAAACTTAATAAATCTTTATTAGTTGCTGCGAGTATTCTTACATCTATTTTTCTCGGACGCCTGGAACCAACCATACATACTTCTTTATTCTGTAATACTCGAAGAAGTTTAACCTGCATTGCAGAACTGGTTTCACTAATTTCATCAAGAAAGATAGTTCCACCATCTGAGGTTTGGAAAAATCCGAAACGAGATTCATCAGCACCGGTAAAAGCCCCTTTAACATATCCAAAAAGTTCACTTTCCAGCAATCCTTCAGGAATACCACCGCAATTGACAGGAACAAATGGAGCCGAAGCACGTGAACTACCATAATGAATCGCTCGAGCTACAAGTTCTTTCCCAGTCCCGCTCTCACCAGTAATAAGAACGGTAACTAAAGTTGCTGATGCCTTAGCGATAGTATTAAAAACTTTGTGTATTAGTTCCGATTCTCCGATAAGACCATAAGATGATGGTTGTGCTTTAGGCAACTTACCATGTCCGGCCCTACGCATATATAGTTTATCAAGTACTCGTCTGACAGCCGTAAAAAGTTCTTGGTCTGTAAATGGTTTTGGTAAAAACTCCTCGGCCCCAAATTTAACAGCCTTCACTGCTCCTTCAATTGATGCATATCCTGTTATTACCATTATCTCAGTCTCTTTTAGATTTTCCCGAACATGCTTTACCAAATCAAAACCGCTACCGCCCGGCATTTTAAGGTCAGTTATAACCAAGTCAACTGGCGTAGCTTCAAGAACCCTTAATCCTTCAGCAACATTGGAACCAGTAAAAATCTGATAACCATGAGATGATAAATTTCTCTGAAGCACTTCCAATGTATCAGATGCATCATCAACGATTAAAATACGTTCCTTTTTAGAGGAATGCTTCATTTATTCATCCTCCTTCTCCAAATCAGATGGTTTTATAACAGGAAAATCTATCTGGAATCGCGTCCCCTGCCCAACCTTACTTTCAAATTTAATCTTACCCTTGTGAGCAGTAACAATACCGTGAACAAGTGATAGTCCCAATCCAGTTCCCTGACCAACTTCCTTTGTTGTGAAAAATGGCATAAACATTTTCTTCTTAATTTCATCATTCATACCGATGCCAGTATCTTCAACAATAAGAGAAACACCATCATTATAAGCCATCGTTTTTATCGTTAATTTACCGCCTTTAGGCATAGCCTGTATGGAATTTACTACTAAATTAACTAAAACCTGATGAACTTGAGAATAATCAGCATAGATTTCTGGTAGATTAGATGCCAACAAACGAATAAGTTCTATTCCTTCTTTTTCACAACGTGCCTTAAGAAAATATAAACCATCTTGAACTATTTGATTAATATTAACCTTAGATTTAATTGTAGGCATTTGACGTGAAAACATTAATAGTTTTCTGACAACTTCTCTGGCATGCAGTGAAGCATTTATTATTTTATCAATATCCGGCACCACTGATTTTGGTAATCCTGCTGTTTTTTGGGCAAGTTGGGCAAAACCAAGAATATTACTTAACGGTTCGTTCAGTTCATGCGCTACACCTGCAGCAAGTTGACCAATCGTAGCTAATCTATCGGAATGCCTGATTTGCTCCTGTAATTTAATTTTCTCTCCTTCAATCTGTTTCCGTTCTATAATAAGTGCTACTTCTCTGGCTATAGTATCAATTAAATTACGCTCTTCTTTTAAGAATGGTCCCTCATCAATATCCGGCTTTCTTTCAGTATATACTACTTCTACGACACCACGTTTTACTCCGTTTATGATAATATCAGATGAGATTTTCTGTATTCCTTGATTAAAACCTATCGTCGTATAAGAATGATTATCAAGAAAAATCCTGGCTGCTGCAATCTTAGGATACAACCAAGCAAATGGAAGAAGATTCACGATATCTTGTAGGATTTTCTCAATTGATAAATCTGATTGCGCCGTTATTTGCGCAATACCATAAAGACAAGTAAGCTCTTTGATTCGTTCACGTAATGCTACCTCTTCGTTTATATTAGTAGCCTCAACTCTAATTTTGGGAATAATATCTTTTTGGAGATTTATTGTATCCTGTTTTTCATCCATATATTTATTATTTACTTATAATAACAAATATGTCAATAAGTTTTGATTATTATGCTAAGCCTTTATAGTAAATTTATAATGTTTTTATTTAAGATTTTTTGATATGAATGTGTATTTTAGATATGTTTTTATCCAAATAAATAAGTATTATATATTCACTCCAACAAGAAAATATCTTTAATTCAACAAAAGACAAATCTACCGATATTGACTCCATTGATATAGTTGATGTGTCAAATGATGCTGACTTATCCCTAACGGAACTCCCTTTAATAGAATACCGTAAGGTATCACCGGCACCGTCTAATTATCCGCATTGCTTTGTGGTCATTATTTGTAGACAAAACCACCTGTCCTTTTGTGCCACTAGTAGTCGCATAATTGTAGTTGATGTTAATACCGGCATCAGCAATCTTTTGAGCAAGTGGATAAAATGCTCCGGGTCTGTTAGGTAAATTAACTATCAAGACAGTATACTTTTTTACCTCATAGCCCAATTTCTTTATTGCTTGAACGGCTTTAGGGGTATTAGAAGTTATCATTTTGCAGTAACTTTTGTCAGGGTCAGTTGCTGAAAGCCAAGACATCATTGCCAAGATATTAGTCCTGGTCCGGGAAACTGCCTGTGTAAGCCTGGCTACTGCGCCAGGTTTGTTAGGTATGACACACAATAGTTCCGTGGCTTCTATTACCTTTGACATAATTTCCTCCTTTTTTAAGACCACAAGCACCTCCTCTTCATCTGACGAAGAGGAGGTGCTGTCGGCTTATTTTTTCTTGCCCTAATCCCACACATAAATTATGTGCGGGATAAGATATTCTAATTCACTTCGTTCATTAAGAATATCTAATTATACTACGCCTTGTTCAATCATCGCATTAGCAACCTTGACAAATCCACCGATATTGGAGCCGTTGACATAGTTGATGAACTTGCCTTCCTGACCGTATTCCACGCAGGTGGAATGGATAGCCTTCATAATGTTGTGCAGTTTTTCATCAACCTCCTGCCTGGTCCAGGATAACCGCAGGCTGTTCTGTGACATCTCCAATCCGCTGGTAGCCACGCCGCCGGCATTAGCCGCTTTGGCAGGTCCGTAGAGAATCTTGGCGTCAATGTATGCCTCAATAGCTTCCGGAGTGCTGGGCATATTGGCGCCTTCGCCTACGCAGATACAACCGTTATTAATCAGTTTCTTGGCGTCATTACCGTCTATTTCGTTCTGCGTGGCGCAGGGTAATGCTACGTCGCATTTGATATCCCACGGTTTTTTGCCGTCAAAGTATTTGCAACCGAATTTGGTGGCATATTCCTTAATACGGCCTCTCTTGACATTCTTTAATTCCATAACAAAGGCGAGTTTTTCCTTGTTGAAACCATCAGCGTCGTAAACGGTGCCGTTTGAGTCGGAGAGCGTTACCACCTTGCCACCCATTTCCATTGCCTTTTCAGTGGCATACTGTGAGACGTTACCTGAACCGGAAATCACTACTGTTTTGCCTTCTAATGAATCCTTGCGTGTCTTGAGCATCTCATCCACGAAATAAAGAGTGCCATAACCGGTTGCTTCGGGACGAATGAGACTACCGCCCCAGGTTCTGCCTTTGCCGGTAAGAACCCCGGTGAACTCATTGCGCAGGCGCTTATACTGGCCGAATAGGAACCCTATTTCACGTCCGCCCACGCCGATATCACCAGCCGGGACATCGGTATCCGGTCCGATATGACGGAATAGTTCACTCATAAAGGACTGGCAAAAGTGCATTACTTCGTTATCAGATTTACCTTTGGGGTCAAAATCAGAGCCGCCTTTGCCTCCACCCATCGGTAATGTGGTTAATGAGTTTTTGAATACCTGTTCAAAGGCAAGGAATTTGAGTATGCCCAGATTAACGGATGGATGGAAACGAAGACCGCCTTTATAAGGACCGATGGCGCTATTCATTTCAATACGGAAGCCGCGGTTGACCTGTATTTCACCTTTGTCATCAACCCAGGGAACGCGGAACATTAAAACTCGTTCCGGTTCAACTATTCTCTCAAGAATTCTTGCTTTTTTGTATTTGGGGTTTTTCTCTATGTATGCCATTACCGAACTGACTACTTCAAAAACAGCCTGATGAAATTCCTTTTCACCGGGATTTTTGGCGATGACCTTATCCATAAATTCAGAAACGTTGTTTTGTGCCATATTAATACTCTCCTTTCTTGAAGTTGTTATACAGTGGTTTGTTGAATGTGTAGTTTGGGATTCAGGGGGATTTATTGTGCATATTTGCTCCTTTCTATCATTATGATTAATTAGATTATCATATTTTATTAATAGATAATCAACTAAAATTGGTGTAAATTTTGGGGTGTTTTTACCCTCAATGTGGTTATAAATACCCCATTTTAGACTTTAGCCACAGATTAGAAATTATAATAATTCACCATAAAGACACACATTAAAAATTACTGTGCCTTAGTGGTTAGGATTTTCCTTATGGCAGGCAGGCCTGTGGTTCAGAATCTAAATCCCATAGTCACCAGCATCGTTGCATTATGTTTTGGCGTGCTTGGGCTGACCGGCTTGGTGTTATACTCGTTTATCATCCCAAAATTGGTGTAAAGATGCTTGCTTAGATAAAGTTTCACCGACCCATCTGAACGGGACCGGAATTCCTTTAAATCTTTTGTATTGGGCAAGTATTCATATTTGTGACGCAATTCACACCCTTTGGTAATCTTCCAGTAGAAGTTATTGATAAACTGGTATGAATATGTCCTCTTCCTAAGCGTCAGGTTCTCATATTCTTCCGAATTATAACTGGCGCCGACGTCAACCGATTCTTTCAGTGCAGCAGTCCTGACAAAATGGTAACTCAACCCGCCGCTGGAACGGCTGCCCAATTCCAGTTTACTAATATGATTGTCACTAAACACCTGTTGCAGGTAGGAATAAAAATTTGCGGTAAGTTTACGGTCGCCTTTGACTTCAGCCCGGCGCTGGAATGAGGTGAGTTTGTTATCGGTCTCACCGCGCAGGTAAAGTAATCCCGAATACAATTTAAAAATGTCGGTTTCTCCATAGATATCGGATTTAAATGTGGTGTTTGAAATATTATTAGCCCCTCCGATGGAACTGCTGAAGTTGCTTTCAATCGTGCCTGACCATTTGATTGGTGGTGGTGGTGGTGGCGGAGGCGGTTTGGGTTTCTCTTCAGCCCCATCGGTAGTATATATCGCCGCAAAGACGGTCAGCAATATTACGAAAAAAAGAGTAAACTGATTTATCTGTTTCATCTGCTTAATCCGCTTACTATCTTATATTTCCAACTATGAACTCCATAAATTATATAACTACTAAATCTAAGAGTATAGTCTGTCAAGTTTTTGGAGTCCGTTAATTTTGTAGAGTTTTTAGACCCTATAAATATATCTTGACTTATATAATCAAATAAGTTATTATATTTAGATAAAGTTTAATCCAAATTATAAAGAGGAGAATATTATGCCAAAGAAAAAGGAACCAGAATCGTCGAAACAAGAGGAACAACCAGATAATTTTCCCAATCCATGGTTTGAGACGTGGAATAAATTTGCCGAAGCTTTTAAACCGAATCCTTTTAGCACTGTTGATGTAAGCGGTTTTTTCCCGTCGTGGTATAAAATGTATGATGAGATGGCTAAAAGGTTTTATACAGTGCCTTTAAGCGGTGTTGTTGGTGATGTCTATCCGAGATTTATTGATGCGGCTGATACTTATCTGAGACTTTTCAGGGCCTGGTCAGAGATGGGCGGCAATATTAATTCTTCACCTGAAGCAATGAACAATTTACTTGGTTTATGGATTGACAGCCAGAAAGAAATCTTCAGCAGGTTATTTGGTTTGTCCATACCTTCAATTGCCGGTGATAATATGAGTGATTGGGCTGGCAGCGTCAAGAAATCATTGGAAAACTTTACTCAATTCTATGCCCAGAATTATCAGCCCTTCATTGATAATTGGAAAAAAGTATCCGAGGGAATGGATGACATAATCAAGGGTAAACCTGACCCTTCAAAATATAAAGAGTTCTATAATTCATTGATTGGCGGGTATGAATCGGCATTCGGCAAATTCATTAAAATGCCGATGATTGGACCATCGCGTCAGGTCCTGGATAAAATACATAAAAGCATCGATTCCTTTATTAAATATTGCGGGGCAATCGTAGATTTCAGTTTGGTTTTATATTCACCGGGCAAGGAATCAATTGAGGAACTTTCCAAAAAGGCTTCATATATCCTGAAAGGAGAAATCTCTCAGGAAAAATATAAAGAGTTTTATGAGATGCTGATTAAAACATTCGAGGATAGATTCTATCAATTATTTAAGACGCCGGCATTCAGCGAAGTGCTCAAGACTACACTTGAGGCATCTATGGAATTCCGCAAGGACCATTTCGCGGTTGTCGAGGAAATCCTTAAATCCACACCCATTATAACCCGCAGTGAGATGAATGATGTATATCAAGAACTTTATAACCTCAAGAAAAAAGTAAAAGAATTAGAAAAACTAATGAGAAAGTAATACAAATAAAAACAAGGGAGGTAATAAATGGCAGAAGCACAAACGACGCCCAAAAATAAGACAGGAATAAATATCGCAGAAGAAATAGACAATATGCAGAAGAAATTTCTGCGCGGGATGGAGATTCTTACCAGTCCATTGGACACCTCGGTCGGGATGACTCCATCAGAATTAATCTATCGGGAAGACAAGATGAGGATATTACATTATATCCCGGTAAAGAGCAAAGTTTATTCACCACCGGTATTAATGGTCTATGCTTTAATCAACCGTCAGTATATGCTTGACCTGCAACCTGACCGGAGTATTATCAGCTATCTGGTAAATCAGGGAATAGATGTCTATATCATAGACTGGGGTTATCCTACTCCAATGGATAGATTCATTACTTTAGAAGATTATATTGAGGGATATCTCAATAATGCTGTGGATGAAGTCTTGAGACACTCGGGAGCATCTAAAGTGACTCTGGCGGGAATCTGCCAGGGAGGAACCTTCTCGGCAATTTATTCTGCATTGCATCCTGATAAGATTAAAAATCTCGTAACCATGGTTGCACCGATTGATTTTGATACGGATACGGGCTTGTTAAATATCTGGTCTCAAGTGTTAGATGTGGATAAAATGGTGGATGCCTTTGGTAACATCCCGGGCGATTTTATGAATATTGGGTTCCTGCTGATGAATCCATTCCGTTTGATGCTTGATAAATATATTGGCTTTATGATAAATATTGATGATAAGAATTTCGTTAATAATTTTGTTCGGATGGAGAAATGGATTTTTGATTCTCCGGACCAGGTCGGTGAATGCTGGAGACAATTCATCCGTGATTGTTACCAGAAAAATCTGCTTATCCAGAATAAATTGAAAATAGGCAAAAAGACCGTGTCCTTACAGGATATCACTATGCCCGTCTTAAATATCTTTGCCGAGTATGACCATCTCGTGCCGCCAGCCTGTTCCAGGGAATTCACTAAACATGTTGGAAGTAAAGATACAGAAATAGCTTCATTCCCAACCGGTCATATTGGAATATTCGTATCTTCACGGTCTCAGAAAGAAATATGTCCGCGATTAAGCGAATGGATTATAAAACGTTCAGCGAATGGAAAAGGAGATAAAAAATGAGTGAGCTTAAATATATTGACATAAAAATCGGAGACAAGGCATCGTTTGCTAAAACCATCAGTGAAACCGATATATATAATTTTGCCGGCGTTTCCGGTGATTTCAACCCGGTTCATATTAATGAAGAGTTCGCTAAAAATAGCCTTTTCAAAACTCGTATTGCCCATGGGTTTTTGGGCGCGAGTTTAATCTCTACGGTTTTGGGGACCAAACTACCCGGTCCAAACACCATTTATCTGTCCCAGGAACTCCAATTCAAAGCACCGATAAAAATCGGTGATACCATCACTGCTGAATGCGAGGTTATGGAAAAAATAGATAAGAAAAAGATTCTTAAGATAAAAACTAATGTTTATAATCAGACTGGTTTTGCAGTAATAGAAGGCGTAGCAACGGTATTAAAATACGAGGCGTAGATTATCTGGAACGTTTCTGCGGAGATTGAGCTGAAGGAGTTTTAGGACTTTCTAATAAAACAATATAAGGCTGGTCAAACTGAATTTTGACATATTTAATACCTTGTAATTGAGGTGATATTTCTAAAACGCGATAAAGATTTTTGATTTTCTCTTCAGCTGATATTTCAAATAATTTATCAGTCTTTATAGGACGCCCCCATTCTATTTGGACATTATTCTTGGTTACAATCACTATTTCACTTGCCTTTTTATTTATCTTGCCATCAATATTAGTAATATCAATTCCTGCAACATCTAATTTAGGATAAACTTGATATTTTTTCAGCACACCTGCAACATCAAGAGCATTAGATAATCCTTTATCTAACCATTTTGCCCCAGCTAGTGGCGGAGAGCTTCTTACGCCGACTATAACTGGTAGTGTTATCGGTATAGAAGGAATGGTATAATATTCGCCGGGCAATCTCACGCTATCCTTATCTACTAAATAATAGGAACTGCGGTTACTCCATTTTTTCATCTCAACCACCGCAACTGGTTTTCTTAGTTCTAATTTTACTATCACTTTATCGGGTAACTGTTTTTCTATTGATTTCACTTTAGCTACCCAAGCATTGTTGTTATATTTATCTAATAATTGGCTAATGAAGCCGTTATCAAATAGTGAAACCTTACCACTCAATTTCATAGAGCCATAAATAACATCTTTAAAATATGGCTCGGCACACCAATCGGGTTTATTAAGCACTTCTAAAGAGGAAAGATTTATTTGATGGGCAGGTTGTATAGAATAATAGGCGTAGACCTTGCGATGAATAATTAATAGGAGAAAAATGGAAGCCGTAATAATAAATATAAAAATCCCCCACCGTTTCAAACTATAGAGTAATATCTCGGGAATTTTCATATAGAAAATTATCGGCAAATCAGAACTAATTCTGAAGTAAATAGTTACAGGAACTATTATAATTACCTTAGTGAATAAAATTAATGGTAAGAGAACCGTGATGATGTGGCATCTAAATTATCATCAAAATGGAATAAACACTCTTAATTATTGAATCATAACTTCCGGGAAGCAAATAAGATATGTTTTATCGAAGTTGTTTATTAGCCTTAGATTTTTGTTGTGCTGTCCGTAAATCCTTTTGCCGTTGTTTCCTTCTGGTTTCACTTGGTTTTTCGTGGAATGCGACCCTTTTTAATTCATTGAAAATATTAGCATCTATACATTTCTTCTTAAAATGTCGTAATGCTTTATCAATTGAACCTTCTACTTTTATTTTTACTGCAGACATATTATCTATTTTTTTCTTCCAGACGGGATCAACACCCCTGAGAAAATTATTCCGACCGTATTTTAAGTATTATGGCCGTATGCGTAATCCCGCCTGAGAAGAAAATATCTACTTAAGGTTTATGCATTGGATGTTCTGTTTTTTGCAAAACAAGCATCACAATACACTGGTTTATTCATTCTTGGCTTAAATGGAACGGTAGTTGTTTGACCGCAATCAGCACAAGTTACCTCAGTTCGAACCCGTTCAGCAGTTTGATATCCACCGCCGCCGCCAACGCTCTTGCGTCGTATCTGTCTACAACTCGGACATCTTTTTGGTTCATTTGTATAACCTTTCCCCCGGTGGAATTCTTGTTCTTCATCAGTGAATATAAAATCACTGCCGCATTCCACACATTTTAACTGTTTACCTGCCATGTTTGTTTATTCTCCTTTCGTGTCTTGGCCTCAGGGCTCCAAGAATTTCTTTTAATTAATATCAATTAATAACATAAAATTATACTTGAGTCAAGAAAATAATTATTTTTTATTAAAAATGCATCGTTATACTTCCTCAACCTGCCAATAACCTAATTCTACAGAAGTGGGGCGATTAAAAACAATAATGGTTACTTTGATCATACCTTTTGATGGAATAACTTCATCAATTACACCATCAAAGTTCTCAAAAGGTCCTTCTTTAATTTTAACATTATCGCCCTTCTTAAACTTGATTTTAACCTGTGATTCGGCTGGTTGTTCGGTTGTCGTATCACTCAACAAAATCTGTTCTATTTCTTGTGGCGGGACTGGAATTGGATTACGGTCTCCAAGAAAGCTTGAAACCCCTTGAGTTTCTTTAATAAACAACCATGTTTGTTCACTCAATTCCATTTCTATAAAAACATATCCCGGATATCTTTTACGTTCAATAACCTTTTTCTGTTTGCCTCTGATTTCGGAAATTCTTTCTTTAGGAACCATTACCTTATAAATTTGGGATTCCAAACCGTTTGATTTAATACACTGTTCTAACGAGTTTTTAGTAACTTCTTCCTTACCAGTAGGGACTACAACAACATACCAATTCTTAGCCACAAATAACCTCTTTCTATTTAATTATGTTATAAAAATGAAAACATATAATTTACGAAGTCTATTTTTTCTGCTCTTAATGATTTTTATAAAACAGAAATGCTATTTCAAATTTTATCTATATAAGAATAATGACGCCATTTTTTGAAAGACTATATCAGCTATAAATATAAAGAATCCGATAACAACAACCGAAATAATAACAGCAATAGAAGCACCCCAATATTCATTTTTAGGAGGCCATGAAACCTTTTTGACTTCATATTCAGTTTCGATAAGAAAATCAGCCAGTGATGATTTATTGATAATAAAACGGTTAATCAACGCTATAATTAATAAAAATATAAAAATAGAAATAAGTACCCCATTGGTAATGTTTATATCAAAAAAGGGTATGTTATATATCAAATTACCCCAAAAAGTCGATTGAGCTGGTATTTTATCCTTGCTTTCTACCGGTATGAAATAATATAATGCAATACAACCAAAAAGAGCAAGAAGACTAAGTAATCCCCATGTCACAAAACGAGTTATTAATCCCTCTCGTTGCTTATAATTAATTATATTCATAAAATAAACTGATTACTCATCAAATAAATTATAAAATCCCCACCTGATATCTCAAACTACCGAGAACATTTTTGCTATTAGTTAATAGCGAAATGTAAAATATAGTATTTCTGAGGTACTTGGGATCAATAGAAACAGGTCTGGAGGGATTCGAACCCCCAACATCCGGTTTTGGAGACCGGCGCTCTACCAGTTGGAGCTACAGACCTAAAATAATAAATAAAATCTTAAATTCTAAAGTTATTTTTTCTTCTCTTTATGCGGAGTATGACTTCTACAAATACGACAAAACTTACTTAATGTCAGTTTAGCTTGTTTTTTCGTATGTTTACTTGTGCGATAATATCTATTACCACACTTTGTACATTCAAGAAAAATCCATTCTCTCATATAAAATTATTTTATCACGACTTGAAACAGGGTATATCCAGAAAAATACTGAGTATTAATTATTTTATAACTCTATCTTTGTTATCAGACATCTAATAACGAGATATTACTCTACTATTTTAGTAACTACACCAGCACCAACAGTTTTACCTCCTTCACGGATAGCAAAACGCATTTTATCTTCCATTGCCACAGGCGTAATTAATTCTACTGATACATGAACATTATCACCCGGCATCACCATTTCAACACCCTGTGGTAATGTAACTGAACCGGTAACATCGGTGGTTCTGAAAAAGAACTGCGGTCTATATCCAGTAAAGAATGGCGTATGCCTACCGCCTTCATCTTTAGATAAAATATAAACTTCACCTTCAAATTTATTATGAGGTGTAACAGACCCTGGGGCGCAAACCACCATTCCTCTTTCCAATTCATCTTTTTCAACGCCTCTCAAAAGGACACCGACATTATCGCCCGTAATCCCCTCATCTAATATTTTATTGAACATTTCCACGCCGGTTACCACACTCTTTTTAACTTCTTTGGAAAAACCAATAATATCAACAGGGTCATTAGTTTTTATTCTGCCCCGTTCAATACGACCGGTTCCCACCGTGCCTCGTCCTTTAATACTGAAAACATCTTCTATTTGCATCACGAATGGTTTTTCTACATCGCGGACTGGTTCAGGAATATGTTCATCAATAGCATCCATTAATTTCCAGATAGGACCGCACCATTGACACTCTCTTTTTGCACACAAACATTCAAGAGCTTTTAAAGCGGCTCCTCTAATAATCGGTGTTTTATCACCAGGAAACTTGTTTTTAGTTAACAATTCTCTGATTTCCACTTCTACAATATCAAGAAGTTCCGGTTCGGTCACCAAATCCGTCTTGGAAAGAAAGACCACAATAGCCGGGACCTGAACCTGACGTGCTAAGAGAACGTGTTCCCGCGTTTGAGGCATAGGACCATCTACACCGGAAACTACTAATATAGCACCGTCCATCTGCGCTGCACCGGTAATCATATTTTTAATATAGTCGGCATGACCGGGACAATCCATATGCGCATAATGTCTCTTGACAGTTTCATATTCCACATGCGCAACCATAATGGTCAGGATTTTAGTCTCGCCTCGCTGCTCACCGCCTTTAGCTATATCTGCATATGATTTAGCCGTGGATAACTTATGTTTTGCCAGAATATTAGTTATTGTACTGGTTAAGATGGTTTTACCGTGGTCAATATGTCCGATGGTTCCCACATTCAAATGTGGCTTTGACCGATTAAATTTTTCTTTTGCCATAAATTTCTCCTTTTCTCTTTATTCTTATTTTAGCTGTTGATGGGATTTGCACCCATGACCTCGTCCTTACCAAGGACGTGCTCTGCTAACTGAGCTACAACAGCATCATTTTAAAATGCATTTATCCTTATATAAATATTATATTTAATATGTCAAGAAGAAAATATAAATTTTTATAAATATTAATGGAGCGGGCGATGGGAATCGAACCCACATGGCCAGCTTGGAAGGCTGGCACTCTGCCATTAAGCTACGCCCGCCTATTGCATAAAAAAGCTAAACGTAAAAATATTTTTACGTTTTATATTTCAATTGGGCAGGGAGGGATTCGAACCCCCGTAGGCTACGCCAACAGATTTACAGTCTGTCCCCTTTAACCACTTGGGTACCTGCCCATAAATTACAAGCTAGCCGTGGGATTCGAACCCACAACCTCCGGTTTACAAAACCGGGGCTCTGCCATTGAGCTAGGCTAGCATTTAACCGTTTATTTATATAATTCCCTGTCCTCCTGTCCATTAATCTTTTATCTTTTTTGACTAATATATTTGAGAGTCATTTTATCTGAACATAAAGTCAGGTGCCAAAAAATTAGCGCGCTATATAATACTATGGCTCTCCTAAATGTTTTCACCAAACAAAGCGTCAGTAAGCACATTACTAAATTGAATACTAATCCTAAAAAGATTTTGCACGGTTTTATTACCCGAAATAACCAATAGACGCACGGAGAATAATGCTTGCGAAAAAATTCATACAAAGAATTAAGGTATTCTATTTTTGCCGAAATCAAAATAAGCCTCTTCGTTTGTCCCTGTAAATGATAGGCTTTAACATCCGGGAGAAAAGCAATCAACCATCCCTTTCGGCGCATCCGGTAACACCAATCCGTTTCTTCCAGAAAGAAAAAATAATCTTCATCAAGCAGGCCGATATCCCCTATAGCCTTTTGACTGACAAGCATTGCCGCACCGACAACTGATTCCACTTCAATAAATTTATTGTTTAATTCATCCTGCTCAACTTTATCTCCGCCTGAATCTCTATTCCTCCCAAAATCAGAATCCGGATAAAAGGCTTTTTTATTAGAATACTTTTCTGGGAAAACAAATCTCAGAATTCCCTTACCCACTATCTCACTAAATAAAGTGGGAATATTATCGAAAGAATATTGCAAGGAATCATCTATATCCAAAAGTTGCCCTGTCGCTATAGCCACTTGTGGGTGGTTATCCAAAAACTTAATCAATCTCTTCAAATATTCATCAGAAAGAATTGCATCGCTATTCAAAACAAGGTGATAACGACTATCTGCTGCTATTTTCAACCCCTGATTAACAGCCTTAGCAAAACCGTTATTCCGCTCATTACGAATAATGTTTATAGAAGGATGCAACCTCTGCACCGCTTCTGCGCTGCCATCCGTAGAACCATTATCAATCACAAATATTCCGTAATTACTCTCTTTACTCTGGCGAAAAACGGATTCCAAGCATTTCAAGAGATGCTCTTTTGTATTGTAATTAACAATGATGATTGAAACATCAATCACAAAATTTAATTTTCTAAAACAAAAGTTATATTAAAATGCACCCGGTATTCTAATATTTTACCATTCTCCACCTTTGCATTCATCTTGGTAACTTCTAAACCGGTAATACCACGCAAAGTTTCAGTGGCTCTTTTTAGACCATCCCGAATAGCTTCTTCGAATCCTTTTGAAGATGAAGATACTATTTGTGTTACTCTTGCTGTTGACATTGTTCCCTCCTTTTTTAATTACCTGTTATTTATATTAATTATCTTTATAGTCAATGAAAATCTATTGACTAATATAATTATTTTATTCTGAATCTGAGTTGCCAACATTTAAATCCGAATCAAGTGTTTCTACATAAATAAAAACTGCCATTATATATTAATTTTGTCAAGTCTTTAGATTCTATATCAAATTCCCTTACCTAATGATTTCCCCAATCTTCTCATTGCGGTTTTCAACTGTTTGTTCGTCTTAGCTTCAATATTCAATCTTAGTAAAGATTCGGTATTAGACGGCCTCAAATTAAACCACCAATCATCATATTCTATAGTAACACCATCCAAATAATCTATTTTACCGCCCTGTCTACCTGAGCCGGGTAAAAATTTACGGATAATCTCTTCTATTTTCTTTTCCTTGTCCTCAACAACAAAATTCAGTTCACCTGAAGAAAAATATTGTTTCAACGGCTTAATAATCCTGGAAATCGGCTTATTTTCTCTGGTAAGAATATTAAGGATATGAACAAAAGTAATCAAAGCCGAATCGGCAAAAAAGTTATCGCGATAGTAATAATGACCTGAAAGTTCACCGCCGAAAGCAGCATTGTATTTTCTCATAGTTGCTTTAATGAAGGCATGTCCAACCCTCTCCCGCACAGGATTACCGCCCAACCGTTTTACTTCTTCGCTTACAACTCTACTCGAGCGCAGGTCATACACAATTGATGTTTTCTTATTTACTCTTAAAATCTCCCTGGCAATGATTACAGTAATCAAATCGTTAGTAATCCGTTCGGCTTTCTCATCTAAAAATATCACCCTATCACCGTCGCCGTCAAATGCCACCCCCAAATTCGCCCTTTCCTTCTTCATAACCATCTTAATTTTACGAAGATTTTCATCTTTCATCGGATTGGGCTCATGATTAAGGAAACGGCCGTCTGGCTTAAAATACAAAGGAATTATCTTTATTTTTGAATATTCTATGCTCTCCCGACCTAGCTTCCGAATAACACGAGTCTGCCCTGATAAATATTCACTGAATATCTCATCGAAAATAGGTCCAACACTTCCGTTAGTAGCATCTACTACTATTTTTATGGTGTCTTTAACCTTATCCCATCTTATTAATCTTCTGATGAATTCCTTATAATCAGCAATGATATCTTTTGATATTAAAGCATCCTTAACCTTTCTCTTATCATCAACTTTATACCCTGTACAAATCTTCTCAATATCTCTCAAACCGGTGTTTTCTGATAAGGCAATTGCCTTTTCACGACAAATCTTGAAACCATTATATTGAGGGGGATTATGCGATGCGGTTACCATAACACTACCGTCAAAACGATAAAAACCACAGGCAAAATACAACATTGGTGTAGTCACTTCTCCGATATCGGTCACCTTTGCGCCGCCTTCTAAAAGTCCTTTTATAAGACTTCCTGATAATGAAGGCGAAGAAAGACGGATATCCCTTCCAACTACTATTTTAGGCTGATAATTGCTTTTCTTTTTACTCTTAAGAAAACGAACCAAAGCCCAGCCGATAGCACACGCCTTTGACTCATCTAATTCCGAAGGATATTTACCGCGTATATCGTATGCCTTAAAAATACTCATATTTATTTTTATGCTTAAGCATTAGACTACAGAATTTACAGTTGTCTATTACATAAAGATATATTTATCGGTCTTTATAAGTGGCGGATTACCGCCTGACCGGTTGACCCGTCTGGCAGGTAGGAAGGTTATATCGTTGAGAGTGAGGCTGTCCACCCCAATGAAGTTTTTCACGCAGTGTCTCATAAAAACTCCGTCTGCCCAACCGCACCAATCGGAAAGTAGTATTGGACTTTTGGAAAATCACCCTGTCGGATTGACGCAAATACATTGAAACCTGACCGTCAACTGTCAGGATTATTTCCTGCCCACTTCCGTCAGCCAGTTCCAGTTCAACCACTGAATTAGAAGGCAAAACCAACGGACGCATACTTAAAGTATGCGCGCATATCGGAGTAATTATAATTGCCTGTATTTCCGGTGATACCAAAGGACCTCCGGCAGAAAGTGAATATGCCGTGGAACCGACCGGTGTTGAAAAGATTACGCCATCTGCCCCGAATACCGTTATTTCCTTGCCATCAATAAAAAGCCTGAAATAAACCATCCTTGAAATACTGCCCCGCGTAATGACCATATCATTAAGCGCTATGAAAGGACCATTCTTCTTGCCATTCCTCTCGATATTACAACTAAGCATCATCAGCGATGAAACCTGTTGTTTTTTATTCATTATTTCATTGAAAGACTCTTTCACTTCTTCCAGGGAATATTCAGCCAGGAATCCGAATTTACCGAGATTAATACCGACCACCGGTATCTTATTATTCTTCAAACGTCGCGCCGTAGAAAGTATTGCGCCGTCACCGCCCAGGACAACAAGCAAGTCGCATTTAACCCTGCTCAAATCAAAACGATTGGTCAGATCAACCCCAGCGATTCCTACATTGTGTTTCTTGAACCAATCCTGTAACTCATTAACAACACTATTAATACGTTCTTTTCTGCGGTCGCCGATAAGCATTACTTTTCTCATAATATTTCAATCACTCAATCCATCTGCGTTATTGATATTTGCATATTACATACTAAAAATCTTGCTTCGCGTCAAAGTTTCCTTATATAATTTAACCTTAGCAAGAAAAAAGAGGAACACGAATAACACGAATGAGACGAATGTCACGAATATCCTTTGAAAATTAGGAATTTTAACCGGTAATTTCTTATTCGTGTGATTCGCCTTAATTCGTCCTATTCGTGTTTATACTTTCCCATACTCAGATATAAAACTATGCATTGGTTATTAGAAAAATTATTAGGTATAAACCCGGCATTCATAAGTGAAGGCGATTGGCATATTGTCTGGCGTTCCGCACCTCCGATATGGCTGTTGATTCTCATAATTATCCCGGCCGTTATCATATTCTCATATATTATCTACCGTGGACAAAAAACTACCTCTTCTCCGCGTATCAAACTGCTTTTAACATTATTACGTTCTGCGGTTATTTTTATCACCCTGCTCATTTTATTCCAGCCCGTGGCGGTTATGGAAAAATCCATTAATAAGGAAGCCGTATTGGGAATTCTCGTTGATAATTCATTAAGTATGAATCTCAAAGACAAGTTCTCCTCAGATGCGGATATCCTGAACTTAAATTCTTTATGCGCTATGGATAATGCAGGTCCTGACAACCGGAAAAACATACAGAATATGACCCGCATTGACCTGATAAATGCCATTCTGTCCAATCCTAAACTGGACCTCTTCACTAAATTAAAGAACAAATCAAAAATAAGAACATATACATTTGCCTCCACTCTCAATCCATCCGATTATGGCTCTCAACCGTCCGGCAAATATAAAATAAAAGCGGAAGGAGACGGCACTGCTATCGGGAATGCGATAAACGATTTTATCAATGATTTAAGCGGACAATCTGTCGGCGGCATTGTCCTGATTTCGGATGGCCAGAATAATTTGGGCAAAGAACCGTTAGATATGCTCCAATCATTAAAAGACCGCAATTATCTTTTCCCAATATACACCGTCGTGGCTGGCAATCCTGATAAACACAAAGACATAGAAATCTCAGACCTGTCGGCGCCCGATGTTGCTACGGTCCAGGACTTCGTCTCTTTCAACTATACCGTCAAAGGAAGC
This sequence comes from Planctomycetota bacterium, assembly GCA_043807745.1. GTDB lineage: Bacteria > Planctomycetota > MHYJ01 > JACQXL01 > JACQXL01 > JAZDFP01. The sequence continues at coordinate 2,927 of JAZDFP010000001.1, read as the reverse complement.
GGTTTATCTAATAATGAATCGGTCAGAATCATTCTCTCAGAGAAACAAGCAGGCGATTCACGCTCTGAAATAGTCGCTGAAGATACCGTTTATCTTACCCCGCCGATATGTATTTATACCGGAAGCATCAAATATAAACCCACCAAAATAGGCAACTATATCTACGAACTAAAAACCCCTGTCCAACAGGATGAAAGTATAGAAGAAAACAATTCTATGGAACATTATCTCAAAGTAGTAAGTAACCTGATAAATATCCTATATATAGAAAGTTATCCGAGATGGGAGTATCGGCGGCTCAAAAATGCGCTGATTCGCGATTCTACGCTGAAAACTTCATTATTACTTATTTCATCTGATCCTGATTTCCCGCAGGATGCATCAACCGGTGTTGCGCCTTTAGTCGATTTCCCTGCTACTCCAAAAGAATTATTTAAATATGATATTATCATCTGGGGTGATGTTAATCCAGAACACCTGATTGGGCCACAGATTACTTATGACAAACTTATGGACAATATCAAACGCTTTGTGGAAGAGATGGGCGGCGGAATAGCCTTTATCACCGGCGAAAGATTCAACCCGCGCAGTTTCAGGAAAACCATATTAACCGACCTGCTGCCCCTGTCCATGGAAGATGATGATTACTCAACCGGATTAAAAGAAAACATTACCGAACCATTCAAGGTAAAAGTAACCCCTGAAGGATTCTCGGATAGCATTATGCGTTTGGAAGATAATTTTACTCTCAATCAGCAACTATGGAATCGACTGCCCGGCTTTTACTGGTATTATCCATTCAAGAAAGCTAAACCTGCGGCAAGAGTCATGGCAGTCCATCCTCTCGCATCCAATAAATACGGACTGAGACCAATTATGGCTACCCAATATTACGGACAGGGAAGGACATTCGTCAATGCCACAGACGAAACCTGGCGCTGGCAGAGTCTCAAAGGCGACAAATATTTTTATACCTTCTGGAGCGAGGTCATCCGTTTCCTCAGAGGCAACAGAATCATCGGCACAAAAAGAGTCCAGATAACGACTGACAAACCGAAATACGCTATCGGCGAAAAGGTCAAACTTACTGCTAAATTATACGACCGGGATTTTAGACCTATAAAACAACCTTATTATAACGTTTCTATAGAAGATTTATCTAACGATACCACATCAACAGCAAAGAACGAAATTACCCTCAACTCTACCCCTGATAAGGAAGGTCAATACGAAGGAACCTTTACACCATCCCGGATAGGACATTACCGTGTATGGGCATCACCGGTTGACATAATGCCTAAAGAAGAAGACAAAAGTTCCGCCTCATTTTATGTCCAATATCCCCGCCGTGAATATGAAAAACCACTGCCGGACAGCGCTTTACTGAAGAATATTGCCGATAAAACCAATGGCGCATTCCTAAAACTAACTGAAATAAACAAACTACCTGAAATTGTCAAACCGGTAAGCGACATTATCTACACCGAAACCAAAGAAGACGACATCTGGGACACACCGCTGGTATTCATATTATTCCTACTTATAATTTCAAGTGAATGGATTCTCAGGAAAATAATAGGACTAATCTAAAATGGAGAACACAAATTACACCATTCACCGCCGAGACGCTGAGAACGCAGAGGAATAAATAATAATTTTCTTCTCCGCGACCTCTGCGCCTCTGCGGTGAATATTTTCTTACCCTACATACTTCATACTGTATACTACCTACTGTCTTAACACCACCACCTCAAATGTATTATCCGCTATTGCCGGCTGGTTAAGCAGAATTGAAATCCCTGTGCCTTGCGGTAGCCCCGGTAACAGAAATAACTGTCTAATCAGCTGGTCCTGATTTACGGGAATAGAGTAACCTAAAATCACACCGCCATTCAAATCAGGGTCACCCAAAGGCGGATATAGCCCGCCTACTTGTAATGCCGGAATTATGATGCTGATAACTTTATAGGATAATTTAGATTTTGTAACCGCGCCATCGGCTATTTCACCTGTTGCAACCGGCGGAGTCAGAGGTCTTGTTACACCGCCCGGAACAAATGACAATTTCGCAGGCGTAACTTGTCCATCTCCAATCTCTGCTGTTGCTACTGGCGGTGTTAATGGTCTTGACACTGGAGTAAATGACAACTTAGCTGGAGTTACTTGAGCGTCTCCGATTTCCGCAGTCGCAATCGGCGGCGTTATGGGCCTCACCACAGAAGGCGGCGTAAAAGACAATTTCGCGGGCGTAACCGCGCCATCCGCAATCTTTTCGGTTGTAACCGCGCCGGTCTGCAATTTCGGAGTGGTCACCTGCCTGTCGCCGATTTTGGGAGTAGTAATACTGGCATCGCGTAGTTTGTCACCGGTGACCTGCGCTTCTCCGATTTTAGCCGTGGACACCGCGCCGTCCGCAAGTTTCGTAGTGGTGATTGACCCGTCCCGCATTTTGGACTGGGTCAGCGCGCCATCGGCGATTTTGGAAGTGGTTACACAGGCATCCTGCAATTTGGCCGGGGTGACCGCGCCGTCCTGGAGCCGCTCAGTTGTAACAGCAGCCAGCGCCAGTTTCTGGGTGGTTACGACGGCATCTTGCAATTTGGAATTAGTTACCTGCAATTCGCCTATCTTGGCAGTGGTGATTGCGCCGGTGGCGATTTTACCAGCCCCGACTGCTTTCGGCGCCAGTTGCCCGCCGGATATGGCTAACAGGGCGATTTTGGCGGTGGTAACCGCACCGTCGGCGATATGCTCGGTCTTTACCTCGTTTGGTTTTAATGGCATACTTCAAATTCCTTTCACCACAAAGGCACAAAGGACACAAAGAATAAATCCCCCCTTATTCCCCCCTTTGATAAAGGGGGGTTGGGGGGATTGATTTATTCGTGCTATTCGTCCCATTCGTGATATTCGTGTTCTCTTTCCTA